>NZ_JAMQUU010000029.1:0-36616 GCF_025594975.1 Turicibacter sp. T129
CTACTAGACCACTATCAATCCGTTCATATTTAGAGATAAAATAGAACCGCCGTATACGGAACCGTACGTACGGTGGTGTGAGAGGACGATGATTAAATTAATTAATTATCTCCTACTCGATTTGTAAATGTGAGCCTCTTTATGACGAAAAGGAAGGACGACAAAATGAAATTACAAGGAACGATGTCAGTAAAAAATGATGAACTTTATATCGGAGGAGTCAGTTGTTTAGAACTTGCTAAGACGTATCAAACCCCTTTATATGTCTTTGATGAACAACTTGCTCGAGAGAATTGCCGCGAATATGTGAAACATTTCAAAGTGAAAGAACATCGAAATCGAGTCGCTTATGCTGGGAAGGCCTTTTTACCACTTCATATGTGTCAACTCATCAAAGAAGAAGAATTATATTTAGATGTGGTATCTGGTGGAGAACTATACACGGCGAATAAAGCTCAGTTTCCAATGGAAAATGTACTGTTTCATGGAAATAATAAGACCATTGATGAAATTAAAATGGGGCTTGAGTTAGGAGTAGGTCGATTTGTTGTTGATAACTATTATGAACTTGATTTGCTAGAACAGTTCTGTAAGGAAAGAGGCACATCGCAAGCGATTTATTTGAGAATTACCCCTGGTATAGAGGCACATACACATGATTATATAAAAACGGGACAAATTGATTCGAAATTTGGATTTACTTTGACTAATGGGGATTTATATGAGTGTTTAGCCAGTTTTCATCGATATGAGCATCTACAACTGGTTGGATTACATGCACATATTGGATCACAAATTTTTGATGTAGAACCTTTTTTAGATGAAGTAGATATTATGATGAGTTTAGTTAAGGAGATTAAGGAAACATACGGCATTCAAATTAGAGAAGTTGATTTAGGAGGAGGAGTTGGCGTTTATTATACGAAAAATGATCAACCAAAAACCATTCAACAATTTTGTGAAGCTATGATTGAAAAAGTAGAAAAATCTTGTCAGAAATTAGGGATTAACGTACCGACGTTGATTATTGAACCAGGACGTTCCATTGTCGCAAATGCTGGAAGTACGCTATATACAGTTGGATCGATGAAAGATATTAAAGATGTTCGAACCTATGTCAGTGTAGATGGTGGAATGACTGATAATATCAGACCTTCGTTATATCAAGCACGTTATGAGTGTGCGATTGTGAATAAAATGAGAACAGGGGATCAAAAGCAAGTAACGATCGCAGGAAAATGTTGTGAAAGTGGTGATATTCTTATCACAGATGTTGATATTAAGGGTATTGAAACAGGTGATATCTTGATTATTGCCTCAACCGGTGCGTATGGATATTCGATGTCATCAAATTATAACAAGATTCCGAAGGCTGCGGTTGTTTCGGTTCAAAATGGAAAAAGTCGAGTGATTTGTAAACGACAAACGTTAGAGGAATTACTAGCTTTAGAAGTTTTATAGGGGGAATGAGAATATGGGGATTTTGGTTCATAAGTATGGTGGGACATCAGTTGGAACAACTGAGAAGATTAAACGGATTGCAAAACGAGTCATTGCGGAAAAGGAAAAGGGAAATGATATGGTGGTTGTCGTATCGGCGATGGGGAAAACGACGGATTATTTAGTGGAGATGTCAAAAGAGATTGCTATAAATCCCAATAAACGAGAAATGGATTTGATTTTATCCACTGGAGAACAAGTGTCCATTGCGTTGTTGTCGATGGCCTTTCAGGAATTTGGATATGACGCTATTGCTCTAACTGGGTTTCAAGCTGGAATTAAAACATATGGACCGCATACTAAAAATAAAATTTTGGATATTGATGATGAGAAAATTAAGAATTATTTAAAAGAAGGGAAAGTTGTAGTTGTTGCTGGGTTTCAAGGGGTGAATGAAAATGGCGATATTACAACACTTGGTCGAGGAGGGTCAGATACAACAGCAGTTGCTATAGCAGCGAAACTTGGTTGTCCATGTCATATTTATACAGATGTTGATGGCATTTATTCCGTCGATCCACGACTGTATAAAGAGGCGAAAAAACTTGATGTTATTAGTTATGAAGAGATGATGGAGATGGCAAGCCTTGGTGCAGGTGTGATGGAACCACGTGCTATTGAAATTGGATGTAAATATAATATTCCAATTTATGTAGCTTCAAGTATAAATGATGTGGGTGGAACTTATATTAAGGAGTATGATGAGAAAATGGAAGGGAATATAGTAACGGGGTTAAGTGTTTGTGATGATATTTTAATGGTAACAGTTAGTCATATTTTATATAACTTAGATCATGTTGCGACTTTATTTGAAAAACTAGCGATTGAAAATGTAAATGTGGATATGATTAGTCAAACAGCACCAGTTGATGGGTATATTAATGTTTCTTTTACTGCACCAAAAGATGATTTATTTATAATTGAAAAGGTGATGAGGGATTTAGAGGGTAAAGTTGAGATTAGTATAGAGAATGAAATTACAAAAATTTCAGTCGTTGGAATTGGAATGAGAAATCAAAGTGGAGTAAGTGGTCGCCTATTTAGAATTTTAGCGGATAACGAGATTTCCTTTAGGCAAGTGACAACATCAGAAATTAGTATTTCGTATACAATTGATAAAAAAGATAAAGAAAAAGCAGTTCGCGCCTTATCGAATGAGTTGAATTTGTAAAGGGGGAACGGCGTATGGATTTAAAAGAAATTTTAACAACGCATCGAGAGTATTTACATCAAATTCCCGAACTTGGATTTTGTGAGTTTAAAACATCAGCATATTTAAAAGAACAATTAGAACTTTTAGGATACGAGATCGAATCAACCGCAAAAACAGGATTGTTAGCTTATCGAAAAGGTGAAAGTGATGAATGTATTGCTTTTCGCTCAGATATGGATGGATTGAGTTTAGCAGAAGAGACTGGCGTTGCATTTACATCTAAACATCAGGGAAAAATGCATGGATGTGGTCATGATGGTCACATGGCTATTTTACTTGGATTTGCGACTCATTTATCAAAGATTGAACCGTTAAAAAAGAGCGTATTATTCATTTTACAACCGGCAGAAGAAGGTCCAGGCGGAGCTGAGGTTATTGTCAAAGAAGGAGTATTAAAAAAATATAAGGTGAAGTTTATATTTGGTCTACATTTATATCCAGAGATTGAGGAGGGAAAGTTTGGGCTTCGATCAGGTGTGATGACAGCTCAAACTGGAGAGGTTGATATTGTCATTCAAGGTCAAGGTGGGCATGGAGCGATTCCTCATAAAGCAAATGATGCGCTCATTATAATGGCTCAGTTAATCAATAGTTATCAAAGTATTGTGAGTCGAAATTTGAATCCAATTGATGGGGGCGTCCTCACCATTGGTACGATTCATGGTGGAGAGCGTCGAAATATTATTGCTGAAAAAGTAGAACTGACAGGAACGATTCGCGCATTTAGTGAAGAAGTTTATGAAACGATTAAGCGACGTATTGTAGAGATCAATACTGGACTTGAGACGATGTTTAATGCCAAAGTAAAGACGCAATTTATTGATATGTATCCATGTATTGTGAATGATAAATCATTATTTGAGTTAGTGTGTCACTCAACACTCGGTGAGAAAATGATTGAAATTGATCCGATGATGATTGCAGAAGATTTCTCTTATTATCAAAAAGAGGTTCCAGGATTATTCTTTATGCTAGGATCTCGTAATGATGCGCTTGGTTTTACAAATCCACTGCATCATTCGAAATTTAATTTTAGTGACAATGTTTTATTAAATGGCGTTGAACTGTATGATGAAATGTGTCGTTTATTAAATGTTTATTAGGGAGTGTGTAAAATGAATGGGATTAATGTTGCAATTGTAGGGGCTACTGGTTTAGTGGGACAAACCTTTTTAAAAGTACTTGAGGAACGAAATTTTCCAATTAAGGAGTTATATTGCTTTGCATCAAGTCGCTCAGCTGGAAAAACGATTGAGTTTAAAGGAAAAACTTATGTTGTTGAAGAATTAACAGAACAATCTTTTGATCGAGAAATTGATATTGCTTTATTTTCAGCAGGCGGTGGAATTAGTAAGAAGTTTGCTCCGATTGCGGCTAGTAAAGGAGTACGAGTAGTAGATAATTCTAGCGCTTGGCGCATGGAAGCCGAAATTCCACTTATTGTACCAGAGGTGAATCCTCATGTTTTAAGTCATAATGACTACATTATTTCGAATCCAAATTGTTCAACGATTCAATCCGTCGTTCCATTAAAAGTGTTACATGAGGCATTTGGAATTAAACGCATTGTGTATTCGACTTATCAGGCTGTATCTGGCTCAGGGGTGAAGGGGCTTCATGATTTAGAAGCGGGAACAACTGAGTTTTATCCGTATCCGATTGTTGGAAATTGCTTACCCCATATCGATGTATTTTTAGATAATGGGTACACAAAAGAAGAAGTTAAAATGATTGAGGAAACGAAAAAAATTTTAGGAGATCAAAATATTAAAGTAACAGCAACAACAGTACGAGTGCCTGTTAAGTATGGACATTCTGTTTCGATGAATTTGGAGTTTGAGCGTGAGTTTGAGTTAGAAGAGGTTTATAGGATACTACAAAGCGTGGATGGCTTAGTAGTACATGGTCACGAAAATTCGCTCGATTATCCAATGCCTATTGATGTTGAAGGGCATAATGAAGTTCATGTTGGCCGAATTAGACGTGATTTTAGTGTCGATTCAGGTTTAAATTTATGGGTGGTTGCCGATAACATTAGAAAAGGTGCAGCAACGAATACCGTTCAGATTGCTGAATTACTGTTAGATTATTTGTAGGAGATGGGAAAGATGTTTAGTGGATCAGGAGTAGCGATTATAACACCATTTAAAAATGATCGAGTTGATTATGAAAAATTACGAGAACTGCTAGAGTGGCAAATTGCTAATGAGACAGATGCGATTATTATTTGTGGAACAACGGGTGAATCTGCAACGATGAGTGATGCTGAACGAAAATTGGTTATTAAGTTCACGGTTGAGGTTGTTAATAAACGGATTCCTGTCATTGCAGGAAGTGGAAGTAATAATGCTGCGTATGCGGTTGAATTGAGTCAATATTGTGAATCGGTTGGTGTCGATGGCTTGTTAGTTGTAACGCCTTATTATAATAAAGCAACAGAGAAGGGGCTTTTGAATTATTATGAGTTGATTGCAAGTCATGTCAATTTACCAATTATTTTATATAATGTGCCGGGACGTACAGGGGTAAATTTAACACCAAAGATGGTTGCAAAGTTAGCAAAGATTTCGAATATTATTGGGATTAAGGAAGCAAGTGGTGATATTTCACAAGTGGCCGAAATAGCTCGCTTATGTGGAACAGATTTTTCAATTTATAGTGGAAATGATGATATCATTATTCCAGTTTTATCACTTGGTGGAAAAGGAGTAATTTCAGTTTTAGCGAATATTTTACCAAAAGTTACACATGATTTAGTAAGTAGCTATTTAGAGGGCGAAGTAAATAAAGCACGTGATTTACAACTAAGTGTGAATGGACTTGTGCATACTTTATTTATTGAGGTAAATCCAATTCCAGTTAAAACAGCCATGAATCTCATGGGGATGAATGTAGGAAACCTCCGCCTTCCTTTAACAGAAATGGCAGCAGAAAATTTAGCAATTTTACAAGACGAACTAACGAAGTACGGATTATAGCACGAGGTGATATCAGATGTTGAATGTAGGTCTAAGTGGATGTAATGGAACGATGGGACGAATCATCCATGATTTATTATTAGAACAAGAAAATGTTCAAGTCGTTTTTGGGATTGATATTGAGCCGGAACGCTATGAGAATGATTATCCAGTATTCACAGATCCATATGAAATTAATGTAGATTGTGATGTGATTATTGATTTTTCAAAGCCAGAAAATATTGATCATTTATTAGATTATTGTGTGAATCATGAGACAGCCGTTGTGATTGCGACGACTGGACTTAGCGAAGCACAGGAAGCCAAAATTATTGAAGCTTCGCATAAGATTCCAATCTTCCGTTCAAGTAATACATCACTTGGAGTCAATGTATTGCTTGACTTAGTAAAAACAGCAACGCGTTTATTGAATGATAACTTTGATATTGAGGTTATTGAAAAGCATCATAATAAAAAGGTGGACGCCCCAAGCGGAACAGCTTTTATGATTGCTAACTCAATTAATGAGGAGCTTAATCAAGCGATGGATTATAATTATGGTCGTCAAGGTAATCATATGAAACGAAATGAAAAAGAGATTGGGATTCATTCTGTTCGGGGAGGAACGATTCCAGGTGAGCACACGGTTATTTTTGCAGGACCGGATGAGATGATTGAAATTAAGCATACGGCGTTATCGAAAAAGATTTTTGCCGAGCAAGCCATTAAAGCAGCAGAATTTATTACACATAAAGAAGCGAAGTTATATAACATGAGTGATATGATGCATGCAAATTAAGGGGGAAAAGAGAAATGAGTGAAATTAGTTTAACAGATCCATATGAGATTGCACGATATATTAAAGAAGCAAAAAAGAGTACACCTGTTAAAGTTTATGTTAAAGGAGATTTAGACGGTGTACAATTTCCAAATTGTCGTGTGTTTGGGGAAGGCCGTTCTTTAGTTGTTTTTGGTGAGTATACTGAAATTCAATCGGTACTTGCTGAAAATAAAGGGCGAATTGAGTATTATGAAATCGAAAATGATCGTCGTAATTCAGCCATTCCGATGCTTGATTTAAAACAAATTAAAGCTCGGATTGAACCTGGAGCAATTATTCGTGATAAAGTTAGCATTGGTGAAAATGCAGTTATTATGATGGGGGCGGTTATCAATATTGGTGCTGAAATCGGTGAGAATACAATGATTGATATGAATGCCGTTGTTGGTGCACGTGGAACGATTGGAAAAAATGTTCATATTGGAGCAGGATCGGTTATTGCAGGTGTGTTAGAACCACCTAGCAAAACACCAGTTATTATTGAAGATAACGTGATGATTGGGGCGAATGCGGTTATTTTAGAAGGTGTTCGTGTTGGAGAGGGTGCCGTTGTTGCAGCTGGAGCTGTTGTTACACAAGATGTTGCACCCAATACAGTTGTTGCTGGAATGCCAGCCCGTGTCATTAAAGAAAAAGACGAACAAACAGCTGACAAAACGCAAATTTTAGAAGATTTAAGATAGTAAGAAAAACAACAGGGGACCCCTGCGCTACGTGATTTAATCGAAAGATTAAAGTCGTAGCTTTCCTCCACTGGTAGGGCGAGTGGCTCAGAGTTTATGAAGATGATACGAATGTTGTTAGAGAATAAGAAAAAGAGGTATATCAACTAGATATGCCTTTTTTAATAAAGGGGGATTTTTAATGTTAAGGTTTGAAAAATACCAAGGAACGGGGAATGATTTTGTTATTTTTGAGATGTCTGAGTTAGATGGTTTGCAACATTCTCTACTAGCACAAAAGGTTTGTAATCGACGTTTTGGAATTGGTGCAGATGGAATGATTGTTGTTGCGCCTTCTAAAGTAGCTACAATGCAAATGATTTTTTATAATGCAGATGGAAGTATAGCGACGATGTGTGGAAATGGGATTCGCTGTTTTGCAAAGTATGCCACTGATCATGAGTTAGTTAAAACGAAAGTTTTTACGGTAGAAACATTAGCTGGCATTTTGACACTTGAAATAATTGAAAGTGATGATTTAACTAGTTTAGTGCGTGTAAATATGGGAAGTGCTATTTATCAACATGAATCAGTTCCGCTCCCAGGTGACGGAGATAAGTTTATTAATCAAATGCTTGAAGTTGATGGAGTACCGTATACTGTGAGTAGTTTATTCATGGGAACGATTCATACCGTATTATTTATGGATAACATTGATGAAGAGGCGGCGGCACGAATAGGAGCAGCCATTGAAAATCATCCACTATATCCGAACAAAACGAATGTAAATTTATGTAAGGTAGTAGACTCGAAAAATATCGATGTTTTAACATGGGAGAAGGGGGTTGGAATTACACTCGCTTGTGGAACTGGATCAGCGGCTTGCGCCTTATTAAGTCAAGATCTTTATGATTGCGAAACTAGCGTTACCGTTCATGTTAAAGGTGGTAACTTACTTATGGAACGAGTAGGTGAGGAAATATATATGACGGGACCGGCAACATTGATTTGTAAAGGACAGTACCTATATAATTAGTGCTACTATAGTTGGTCTTTCTATCAAAAAGACTGATTCTGATATATATATTTATGACATAGAAAAAAACCTTCTAAAGTACTTAGGTTTGCTAGCTCACTTTAGAAGGTTTAATTAATTTTATCTATTCGATCAAACTAGGTCTCCCTAGTATTAAGTTAAGATAGCACGTTAAATAGATGAAATGTTAATTGCTATCTTCATTAATAATATATGAAGGAAGGAGAATTGAGGAACAAAAGAATAGACAAGAGTAAGAAAAAAGGATACATCAAGTATCCTTTTTATTCATATTTTACAGCGTCTTCTGCTGTTACTTTGAAATAACCATCTGGCATTGGGCCACGTTGGTCTTCGTAAAGCTTGTTTTGTACATAAATGGCGACTTTATCGACATTGTAGTTGTAGCCATATGTATTAACTAAAGCATCAATGAAGCCTGCTTCAATACCTGAACCAAGATTAGTTGAGAGATGAAAGCTTTCGTTAAAATAAATATTTAAGATACCACTTTCCTCATCGAGTGTGGCTGAGGTAACAAAGGTATCTTCATTTATTGTTACAAAGTCTTTATTGTCTTGGTTCTCTTTAAGTGCTTCAGTTAAAGCATTAACATAGGCATTTTCGATGACGTCTACTTCCTTATCGACATAAAACATTTGATTCTGTTCTATATCATAGTAATAAAGTCGACTTATCCGTTGTTGAGTGTTAGGTGTTTGATTTGAATCTGAATTATCGTCTTGATTAGAATCATCAGATTCAGTTTTATTAGTTGAATCAGTGTTAGAATCGGAATTATTATCTTCAGGTATGGAAGTTTGGTTCTCTTCTTGATCACTTGTAGAAGAATCGTTTTCAGATTGTGCTGCTTGATTGCTATCTGATTCCTGTTCATTTGCTGGTGAACAGCCAAATAAACTAAAAACCATAAACAAACATGTCATCATTGCTACAATAAATTTCTTCATAAGACCCCTCCTAATAATTCGATTCGATAGTATTATAACAAGAAGAAATGTAAAAAAATGATGTATTATGGTAGGGTTAAAATAATTATAAAAAGTTTTGTGCGGATGATAATTATAATTAATGAACAGAGGTGGAGAAAGATAGGATTAAATTGATTATGATTGCCTTTTTTGTAAGAGGACATCATTCTGATATCGCAAATATAAGTATTTAAGTGTCTAATGATATAGAAGATGTTTGGTCATAATGAAGTTAAATGCCACTTATTAGTATTAGGTTTTATGCTTAAGACAATAAGTGTTTTTAATGGTCTCGATTTTCTTTACCATTGAACTATGTAACATTTGATGTGTTATATTAGTCATGGTTTAAAAGAATAAACGAATAATGAAATTAACTAATAGAGAATATAAAAACTAAAAGAGGTGATTAAGCGATGGAAAAGAAGATTAAAATTCATGTGTTTCACACCGGAGAAGTAGGGGTTGATCCTGCGGTTCCATTTAGAGATGTTTCTCGTAATCCAATTGCCTATACAGGGTTATTTCGAAGTAAAAAAAGGAGAATTTTGCTTCCTGTATCTGCTTATTTAATTGAACATCCGAAAGGATTGGTCTTAATTGATACAGGGTGGCATCGTGATGTTAGAATTGATCAAATAAAGCATATGTCTTGGAAATTAAATTTTGCAAGCAAGGCAAGATTACCTGAAGGAGAGGCAATTGATGAACAATTTGGAAAGCTAGGAATTAAACCAAGAGATTTAGACTATGTATTTTTAACTCATTTAGATGTTGATCATGCAAGTGGACTTGAACTAGTGAAAGAGGCTAAGCATATTATGACAAGTAAAGAAGAACTAGAAGCAGCTCAAAAAGGTGATATTCGATATTCAGATCGCTTTTGGAATGGTGTTAATTTAGAACCATTTGAGATGAAAGTTTCAAGTTATGGTCCATTTGGTAGAAGCTATGATGTGTTTGGTGATGAAAGTGTCTTACTTATTGATGTAGCAGGACATACAAAAGGGACGAGTCTAGTAATGGTTCAGAATCAAGGACAATTTGTTTTATTAACAGGAGATACGGGCTATGCTAAAGAGTCATGGGAAGAGCTTCGTCTTCCGGGGCCTGTTGATGATAAAGAAAAGATGAGAAAGACATTAAAATGGGTTCAGGAAATGTCAAAAAAAGAAGGATGTGTGGAAGTTTTAGCGACGCATGATCCAGAGGTTATCCCTCACGTTATTGAATTGTAGGAGGTCTGAGATGAAGGAGTGTCAATATAGGCTTAAGCGTATTATAAAAGAATTTGAAGTTTGCCATGATGCGCTAGTAGCTATTGGTGATGAAACGAGGCAACTTATTATTATGACGCTTTTAGAAAGTGATTGTAATGGAATTCGTGTCGGTGAAATTACAGAGAAAACGCATCTTTCCAGACCTGCTGTTTCTCATCATTTAAAGATTTTAAAAGAAGCAGGGATGATTAATATGAGAAGGGAGGGAACGAAAAATTATTATTATATGGATGCGAATGAAACTCAATGGGGGCAGATTGCCCAACTTGTAAATCATATTTACGAGGTGGTAAAGGATTTCGCACCCATTGATACAAGGAAGGGAGATGATTAGTATTGTTAGTTAAGTTATTAGTTTGTTTAATTGCTGGTTTAGGGGCAGGGATTGGAACTGGGTTAGCAGGATTGAGTGCAGCAGCAGTGATTTCACCGATGTTAATTAGTTTTCTTGGAGTGCCAGCTTATCAAGCTGTTGGAATTGCTCTCTCTTCGGATGTATTAGCCAGTGCCATTTCAGCGTATACGTATGGAAAAAATAAAAAGCTTGATATCAAGAATGGCTTAGTTATGATGGGAAGTGTTTTAATCTTTACCATGATTGGAAGTTATCTTTCAAAATTGGTCCCAAATCAAATGATGGGGAATTTTTCAATGTATATGACCCTTCTTGTGGGAATTAAATTTATAGTTAGGCCGATTATGACAGCTCCAGATGTAGTAGAAGAAAAGCCTACGCGTACAAAAATTATTCAGTCTATTTTATGTGGCGTACTAGTCGGGTTTATTTGTGGATTTGTGGGTGCCGGTGGCGGAATGATGTTGCTTTTAATTTTAACGAGTGTGCTCGGCTATGAATTAAAAACAGCTGTTGGAACCAGTGTTTTTATTATGACTTTTACTGCCTTAACAGGAGGGGTCTCACATTTAGTGATCGGGGGCATGCCTAATTTAAAAATATTGTTTTTATGTATGATTTTTACACTGATTGGAGCAAGAGTCTCAGCAAAATTTGCAAATAAGGCTTCAGCTAAGGTTTTAAATCGAACATTAGGTGTAGTACTTACTGTTATCGGTGGCTTAATGATCATTATGGATTTATTAAAGTAAGAAAAAAGTGAATTAGATTTCAAAAGTTGAAATTTTTAAAGTCATCGACAAGCGCTAGAGTGCTGTGAAAAGGGAATGAATATTAATTTTGTTAGGTTTTAAGTGAAAAAGTTCAATAAAAAAAGTCATTGAATAGTTGTGTGCTATTTCAATGACTTTTTAAATTAAATGAATTTTATTTTTTCTTTATTATCATTGTAATCAATGATGATATCGGTGCAAATTTTAGGTGAAAGATTCGCTTCACAGATTTGAGCTAATTGGATTAGGAAATATTCACCTGTATAGCAATATAGACTTAACCCTTCAGGTTTTAAAACATAGGAGATTGGAAGGACCTCCATCACTTCATGATTTATCTTTAATTTAATGAAGACTTGATTGTCTAGAGCCTGATTGATTGTTTGACAGAGTTCGGTTTCTAAATCAAAAGTAGGAGAAGGTAAGTCAATAATTAAATGTTTTTGAAGATGATTGATGATGTCCGAGCATTTATTAGGGTCCATGAGTCGAAATTTATCGATCAAAGAAGCTTCATGAATACTTTCACTGAGATGTTCTCCAATATACAAGGAGGTGATTAGCGCACAGTAGTCACTCTGTTTAAGAACTTGTTTAGCAATAATATAGTTTTTATCTATTTCAACGCCACCATCTTTTCCACGATAAATAATAATTGGAATACCTAAAATAGATAATTTATCTAAATCTCGTTGAATTGTTTTGGTTGAGACATTGAACGTTTTAGCTAGTTCCTTGATTGTCACTTTTGAGCTGCATTTTAATAGATAAAATATTAAATCTAATAATCTCATGCTACTGTTATTTATTATTTTTTAACCACATGATAGCGCTATAGGCATGCATAGCGGCGCCTGTTACAAGAATATCTTCATTAAATTGTACCTTTTCATTGTGCATTGGTTGACCAAATAAAGGATTTTCATTCTTTGTACCAGCGCCTAACATTAAATAAACACTTGGTACTTCATAAGAGTAAGAGGCAAAGTCTTCTGATCCCATACCACCTTGCTCAAATAAAATAACTGCTTGTTCGCCTACTAAATCTTTTACATATGAAGTTACTTCGTGCGCAAGTTTATTGTCATTAGCTAGTGGTGGAGTAGATGATAACTCAATTAATTCGGCTTCTCCTCTAAACATTTTTGCTGTCGATACAACGATATCGTTGATGCGATTAAAAATAAATTCTCCAATCTCTTTATCTAAGCTTCGGATAGTTCCTTCCATAATCACTTGTCCAGGAATGATATTAGGAGCATCTCCACCTACAAATTTACCGATAGTTACAACGGCTGGTTGAGTAGTAGCAATTTCTCGGGCAATAATTTCTTGTAAAGAAATATAAATGTGTGCGGCAATATTGATTGGATCGACACCTGTTTCTGGCATTGCTCCATGACATCCCTGTCCGTTAACGATGATTCTGAAACGATTGCACCCTGCAATAGTCGTTCCTAATCCACATAAGACAAGGTTCGAAGGTGTTCCAGAATGGACATGCATCGCCATTGCTGCATCTACTTTAGGATTTTCAAGGACACCAGCTGCGATCATCTTTTTAGCACCAGTAAAACCTTCTTCATCAGGTTGGAAAACAAGTTTAATCGTTCCTTCAATTTGACTTTGATTTTGTTTTAATAACTTAGCAGCACCAAGTAACATGGCTGTGTGCATATCATGTCCACAAGAATGCATGCATCCATTCGTTGATTTAAAATCACAACTTGTTTCTTCTTTCATCGGTAAAGCATCCATATCTGCTCTTAATAAGAATGTTTTTCCTGGTTTTTCACCTGAAATTGTCGCAACAATTCCACTCTCACAAATTTCTGTTGGTTCATATCCAAACTCTTTTAATTTATCCATAACAAATGCTTTTGTTTTTGGAAGAACAGCTCCGACTTCAGGGTTTTCGTGAATGATTCGTCTGTAATTAATTAATTCATCTTTGATTAATAAGGCTTGTTCAATAAATGGATTCATAATTATCCCTCTTTACTTTCTAAATTTTATTTAATTAATGTCTATCATAACAAATAAATAGGACATATATAGTCTACATTAAAATTATTTTTTATACATAATAAAAAATTTTTTTCTTTGTTTTTTTAGAATATAAGCCCAGATAAGTTTTTTTACATCGTAAAAATTTTAAATGCCTTAGTAGCGTGGGATTAGATTTCTTTGAGAGATTTTTAGGTACCTATTCCCTAGCAGTTGAGAATAAATATTCTTCAAAAATGCTAGTAAATCTCTAGACTATAATCTGTCCTAGGATTAACGGCGATCATTAGCTAAGACTGATGTAGAATTGTAAAATACATTTCTGTTTCGTGAAGATTTTTTACTAACTATAATGATAACGGTTAAAAAAAACAATTGCTTTTATAGAACTCTCTGAAAGAATATGATACGATGATAGCAGTATCATTTAATTAATGAATATCATTGCATGAAGAGGAAGATGTATGTTTAATCATGAACAAATCAAAAAATTTACAGATGTAGAGATGTTAATCTATAATTATGTTATACAAAATTCGCAAAATATTCGATATATGACGATTAGAGAATTGGCGGATGCCGTTCATGTCTCAACTTCAGCTATTATGCGTTTTTGTAAGAAGTTAGACTGTGAAGGGTATGCGGAATTTAAGGTTCAATTCAAGTTGTATTTGGAAGATAAGAAAGAAAAACAACCATTAAATGATATATCAGAAGTCATGAATTATTTTGAGACCATTGATAATATTGAGTTTGAAAATAAGATTAATCAAATTGCTGAAATCGTTAGTGCCTCACAACAAATTGTCTTTATAGGGGTTGGGACTTCAGGGATTTTAGGAAAGTATGGGGCTCGCTATTTCTCTAATATTGGAAAGTTGAGTTACGTAATAGATGATCCATTTTATCCTAATATTGGTCATATTAGTGAGGAGATTGTTGCTATTGTTCTTTCCGTATCAGGGGAAACAGAGCAAACAATTAATTTAGCCAGACACTTTTTACAGCAACGTTGTACAGTCGTGAGTATTACAAATAGTATGAATTCAACGTTAGCAAAAATGTCACATTACAATCTTTCGTATTATATGACAAATCAAAAGAATAAGAAAGAGTATGACATTACGACACAAGTTCCTGTCATTTTTATTTTAGAGTCCATTGGAAGAAGAATTAAATAAAAGGCGTAGACACAGTAATTGTGTTTACGCCTTTTTTCTGTCACAAGGTGTTTCGTCTATGTCACAAGTTTCAAAGGTATGATACAAATTCTTGTTTTTTCTAATAAGAATGACAAAAAGCTCTTTATTATTTAAAATAAGTGTGCAAGATAGTTAGAGAAATGATGTGGAGGTATTAAAATGGCTAGAGATTATGCACAGACAGCCAAAGAGCTAGTTGCTGCTTTAGGTGGGAATGAAAATATTAATAATGTTACTCACTGTGCAACGCGTTTACGTTTTATTTTAAGCGATCATAAAGTGGTTAATAAAGAGAAAGCAAGTAAAGTTCAAGGGGTTATTACAACGGTAGAAGCAGGAGGGCAATTTCAAGTTGTAATTGGGAATCATGTTAAAGATGCTTATGAACAAGTACTAAAATTAGTAGATGTTAGTGAAGAAAATGTCTCAACTTCAACAGAGAAGGTTGGCATTTTTAGTCGAATCATTGATATCATTTCAAGTATCTTTGCTCCGTTCTTATATACATTAGCCGCTTGTGGGATTTTACAAGGGATTTTAGGAGTTTTAGTTGCATTAGATTGGATTGATACAGCAGATGGAACATACCAAGTTTTAAATTTTATTTCTTGGACAGCATTCACATTCTTACCTGTTTTAATTGCGATTACAGCAGCTAAGAAATTTAAGGTTAATGAATTTATTGCCGTTGTTATTGCTTGTGCCTTAATTTCACCAGATTATAATGCAATGGTGAATGATGGAACACAGTTAAGCTTTTTAGGAATTCAAATTCAAATGTTAAGCTATACATCATCAGTTATTCCAGTTATTTTAGCAGTATGGTTAGCATCTTATGTTGCAAAATTCTTTGAAAAAGTATTACCGACAGTTATTCGAAACTTATTCACACCAATGTTTACAATCGCTATTATGGTACCAGTTACGTTATTAGTTTTTGGACCATTTGGTGCAACAGTTGGTGGAGCGATTGGAGATACATATAATTTCTTATATAACTTAAGTCCAATTGTGGCAGGTATTGTTGTTGGGGGGCTTTGGCAAGTAGCAGTTATCTTCGGAGTTCACTGGGGAATTACGCCGGTTACAGTAGGAAACTATGCTTCGCTTGGATTTGATACATTTACAGCCCTTCAAGCATCTGCTGTATTTTCACAAGCTGGGGCAGCCTTTGGGGTATACTTTAAATCTAAAAATAAGGAATTAAAAGAAGTTTCTTTACCAGCGGCTGTTACAGCTGTATTCGGAATTACAGAACCTGTTGTTTATGGAGTTAACTTAAGACTTAAAAAACCAATGATTTGCGGATGTATTGCTGGTGCTATTGGTGGAGCGATTGCGGGAGCGTTTAATGCAGTCTCATGGAGTTATAATATGCCTGGTATTGCCACAATTCCTGCCTTCTTTAAAGTAGGATATATGACGCCATTTATTGGATTTATTATTTCAATCATTGTATCATTTGTACTTGGTATGGTATTAACAATGATCGTTGGATTTAATGACGAAAAATAAACAAATTAGTAGAGTTAAAAGAGCAATGATCGACTCATTGCTTCTTTACTATTTTGAAGCAGAAAATTATTTAAAAAATTAGATTAGGAGGTCCTGCTATGAATCAATTACCTAAGGAATTTTTATGGGGTGGGGCTGTTGCAGCTCACCAAGTAGAGGGAGGCTATAATAAAGGTGGTAAAGGAATCAGTATCGTCGATGTTTTAACAGGTGGAGCTCACGGTATCGATCGAGTGATTACAGATTCAATTGAAGAAGGTAAATATTATCCTAATCATGAAGCCGTTGATTTTTATGGTCATTACAAGGAAGATATTGCACTATTTGCTGAATTAGGATTTAAGTGCTTTAGAACATCTATTGCATGGACACGAATTTTTCCGAAAGGTGACGAATTAGAACCTAATGAAGAGGGGTTAAGATTCTATGATGACTTATTTGATGAGTTATTAAAATACAATATTGAACCCGTTATTACGTTATCTCACTTTGAAATGCCATATCACTTAGTTAAAGAATATGGAGGATGGAAAAATCGTAAGGTTATTGATTTCTTTGTTCGTTACAGTGAAGTTGTGATGAAACGTTATAAAGATAAAGTTAAATATTGGATGACGTTTAATGAAATTAATAATCAAAAAAATTATAAGTATCCATTATTCGGGTACACATGTTCTGGAGTTATTTTTAATCATCATGAGAATCCTGAACAATGTATGTATCAAGTCGTTCATCATCAATTAGTCGCAAGTGCTAAAGTCGTAGCATTAGGACATCAAATTAATCCAAACTTCCAAATTGGGTGTATGATGGCGTGTGTTCCGTTATATCCATACTCTTGTAAACCAGAAGATATGATGTATTCTGTTGAATCAATGCATGATCGTTATTTATTTAGTGATGTTCATGTACGTGGTGAGTATCCGACTTATGCAATTAAGGAGTGGGAACGTAAAGGATTTAATATTGATATGGAACCAGAAGATAAAGAAATCCTTAAAAATGGAACAGTAGATTACATTGGATTAAGCTACTACATGACAAATGCAGTTAAAGCGGACAATGTCGTAGAAGGAAATGGATTATCTGGATTCCCAGGAAGTGTACCAAACCCACATGTTAAATCATCGGATTGGGGATGGCAAATTGACCCGATTGGATTAAGATATGCGTTAAACTTATTATATGAACGTTATCAAAAACCTTTATTTATCGTAGAAAATGGTTTTGGAGCTATCGATACAGTTGAAGAGGATGGTTCAATTAATGATGATTATCGTATTGATTACTTAAAGGCCCATATTGAGGAAATGAAAAAGGCAGTAGTATTAGATGGTGTAGACTTAATGGGATATACACCTTGGGGATGTATTGATTGCGTCTCATTCACAACAGGTGAGTATAAAAAACGTTACGGATTCATTTATGTTGATAAACATGATGATGGAACGGGAACGATGAAACGTATGAAAAAGAAAAGTTTTAATTGGTATAAAAAAGTTATTGAAACAAATGGCGAAGAATTATAATTTATTAACCTAATTAACCATAAACCATGAAAAATAAAAATCATTCATTATAATTTTAGCTTGAAATAATAAAATTACCTAGAATAAGGGAAAAGGGCTACCTCTTTTAAAAATGAGGTAGCCCTTTTTATGTATCAAAAACCATTTATTTTAAATAATCTAAAAGTACTTCTTTAACCATTGAGACAACACCAAGTGTTCCCACTCCTTCTTGGACATCTTCTACAACCATGGCAATGGATACGTTAGATGAATCTAAATCTGTTGCAATAAACCATCCATTTTCGCTTCCTGTTTCACCTTGAGATGATTTGATCTCAGCTGTTCCTGTTTTTCCAGCTAATTTAATTCCATCAATTTTAGCTAAATGTCCAGTTCCATCACTATCTTCAACAACTGCACTAAAGGCATCTTGTAGGATAGAAAGATTTTGTGTTGAAATGACTGACTCTTTAAGAACACTCGGTTGGTGATTATCGGTCAAAATAAGAGTGGGAGCCATAATGTTTCCGCTATTTGATAAAGCACTGTAAGCAAGTGCCATGTTTAATGTTGAGACCATGATTTCTCCTTGTCCATATCCTGTATCTGCAAGAAGAATATCACGATTAAGCGTTCCATTATTAGAAATTTGACTCTGTTTGATTGGATAGCCAATGGCTAAGTCTGTTCCAATAGTAAATTGTTCGGCTCCTTTAATCAGTGCCTCACTTCCCATTTCAAGAGCATTCATCCCGAAATAAATATTGTCCGAATATTTAACAGCTTCTTTTAAAGCAACGTTTGTTTGAGCATTAATCCGTCTAATATGATAATTTCCCCAGGAGCTATCTTTTTGCCACTCCCTCCCATTGATTGTTTTGATTTCAATTGGATCAAGCGTTCCATTTTCGAGTCCTATTGCTGCTGTAATGAGTTTAAATGTTGAACCTGGTGAATAAAGAGTAGCAAAACGATTTTTTTCATCAGCAAACTGAATTTCTTCACGGTGCTGTTGTTCACTTTTTGTCATATAAGTTGTAAACCAATTGGAATTATAAGATGGTGAGCTAACTAAGGCTAGAATATCACCCGTTGTTGGATCGACGGCTGTTGCTGAACCTTTTTCACCATTCATTTTTTGATAGACAGTTGTTTGTAAATAAGAATCGATAGAAATTTTGATATCTTCTCCATGTTGTGCTTCTTTTAAAGCAAGAGTTTCAACCTTAGTACCATCGCGTTCAATATAAATTTCAACTCCGTTAATTCCTCTTAGTGTTGTCTCATATACTTGTTCAAGTCCGGCCTTTCCGACCATTGAGGCTGTGGTATAAATGCCTTCTTCATCTGCTTTTAATTCTTCTTCACTGATTGGTCTAATATATCCTAATAATCGCCCGAATGCTTCATCATTTTTATAGATTCGACCTTGCTTACTTTGTGTTAAGATGCCTTCTTTACGACGATTTTCTAATAATGTTAATTTAGGGGAATCTGGAAGTAAATCCACAATAGGGACAAAATAGTCTGGATTTGAATTCGCAGCTAATTTTTTTGTAATGGTCTCTTCGCTAATATCTAATATATTAGCTAACTCTTTAATTTTATTATCTCTGTTCTCCTCATCAAAAATAGCAGGATGGATTCCAACTGTAACCAGTGTGCCATCTGATGCGAGTGCTTCTCCATTTCGATCAAGGATGCTTCCGCGATTTGCAGTTTGAGTGCTGACTCTGACCTTATCACCACTTTCCATCATCGGGAAAATTAAGCTCTCTGACCAAATGACTTTTAACTCTTTATCCTCTTTTATAAAAGGAAGCTCAAAATCAGAACGATTGACTTCTCCCGCAACAGTATTCATTGTTAATGAGAAAGGAATCACCTTATTTTCAGTATCAATTTCTCCCATTTCAAGGTCAATGTTGCTGGCCTTAATTCCTGAATAAATATTTGTATATCTTGTTATAAAATCTTCTTTTGTTATTGCTTGTTGTGACTCACTGCTTAATAAAAGATATAAACCTTCATAATCTTCATTTACCAATTTTTCTTCAAAGCTTTCAAATAACAATTTTTCAGCATCTGATGAACAACCAGTTAAGAGTAAGGCACAAAATGCTACAATTCCTAGAACTCGTTTCATTATAATCCTCCTTTTGTTAATTTTCTTTATTATGTAAAGTTATACCATTTTTAGAAAAGGAATTAAACGATATTTCCTTAATCATCTTCCTAATCTTATATAAAGGTATTTAGAATACATGTATTTTATTCCTAGTCAGAACTATGACTTCAGATCATTTCATACTAAACTAAACAATTTTTTAAAGGAGGGGATAATTTATGATAAGAAAAGCTGCAATGAAACAATTATTTAATTTTGTTCAAGATGAATACAACATTAAATCTAGTAATCATATCCAAGGTACTTTATTAGATATGTTTGGGAGTTTTATCGAGGAAGGCACTTGAAGCAGAATTAAATCAACACTTAGGTTATAGTGAATATGATTTGAAACAAATCTATCAAGCGATTAATTGATCGGCAGCAGAACAAGATTTTAAAATTTTTAAAAATAAATGGATTCCCATTATGCTATTATCCGTTAGAATGTGGGAAAATAACATCGAAGAAGTTTATTAACTGTTTAATTTTTCTAAAGAAATTCGAAAAAAATTGATACGACAAACGCCAGTGAAAGCTACAATAGATAATTAAGAAAAGTTCTACAAGGAAAAGGAGCTTTTCCAAATGAAACATAGGTGATGAAATTAATCTGTCTTCAAACGATGGGTGCCCTGGCAGAGAACGAAGTGAACGATCCTCAACTGCTAGGGTATGGGTGCCCTGGCAGAGAACGAAGTGAACGATCCTCAACTGCTAGGGTATGGGTGCCCTGGGAGAGAACGAAGTGAACGATCCTCAACTGCTAGGGTATGGGTGCCCTGGCAGAGAACGAAGTGAACGATCCTCAACTGCTAGGGTATGGGTGCCCTGGGAGAGAACGAAGTGAACCAACCTCAACTGCTAGGGTATGGGTGCCCTGGCAGAGAACGAAGTGAACAATCCTCAATTACTAGGGTATGGGTGCCCTGGCAGAGAACGAAGTGAACGATCCCCAACTACTAGGGTATGGGCATTCCAGTGAATATCCATGTCCAGATATCTATCCAATAGGATAGTAAATAGTCTTTTAGATGATAAGTAGATAGTTATATTTATGATATAATAGTTTTAGTAGGACTATTTAAAGTAATTCATGTTAGAAAGAGTTATTCCATATGTTCTAATCCCAATACTGGAGTTTATCGAAAAGCGAATGTATTAATCAGTGGTAGTATGCAGCGAATACCACTGCTAATACGGATGATTTTGTTGAATTTATTGTACATGCAGCAGACAGAAGTTTTGATACTTATTTATATTTAAGTGGATAAAATATAACCATTATCTCAAATCAGATTATAATATTGGAGTGTGAAAATGATGGCATTAGAGAAAAAACTACAACAAGAAGTTATGAAAAATTGTGGACTTGCAGAAAAAGAGTATGGCTGCAAAATGACAAGATTTCTACAAACTATAGAAAGATTTGGAATAGTTAGAACGGCACAAGAAATTTTTAGAAAAGGTAGAACATCGGATTGTTTTAATAAATTAGCAGAAGTGGGGCATCTTGAATTAACGATGGAGGCAACGATTGTTAAAGGTGAATATGCCGAATTATTCACTGATGAACAAGTCAATTATTGCTATGAATTATTATGCGAAAAAGGATATTACTAAATGTAATAAATTTCAGTAGCTCCTAATATACAAAAACCATTATCTCAAATCAGATTTAATCTGAACTCAGATAATGGTTTTTATTTTGGCCAATTTCCTGTAACAGTTGTGGACAAGAATTTTTTGGTGGAGATGGGGCGTTCCGGTTAGTATCCACGTCCAGATATCTATCGAATAGGATAGTAAATAGTCTTTTATATGATAAGTAGATAGTCACATTTATGATATAATAGTCTTAGTATTGCTATTTAAAGTAATTAATGTTAGACAGGGATATTAGATCATTGGAATAAATGACTTTAACAGTCCATAATAGAATAAATGAATTTATAAAGAGAGGAGAGTTTTTATGTTTACGTTATTAGATGAAAAGAAACAATTGTTAGATAATAATCGTCCTTTAAGTAGAGAGGTTCTAACGAATTTAAAGAAATATTTTGATGTTGAATTTACCTATAATTCAAATGCCATTGAAGGAAATACATTAACGATTACTGAAACAAAAGTAATCTTAGAAGATGGTCTAACAATAGGTGGAGGCAAAAGTTTAAGAGAACATCTCGAAGTTTTAAACCATAAAGAAGCTATTGATTATATACAAGATGTCGTTAGTAAAGAGTTTGATTTATCAGAAAGAGTCATTCGAGATCTTCATCATATTATTTTAAAGAGCATTGATAATTCAAATGCTGGTGTTTATCGAAAAGCAAATGTATTAATCAGTGGTAGTATGCATCGACCACCAGAATATTTTCTTGTAGAAGATAAAATGAGAGAGCTATTAGATTGGTATGATGAAAATAAAGAAACAATGCATCCCGTAAAATTAGCAGCATTATTCCATTTTAAATATGTTTATATCCATCCTTTTATAGATGGAAACGGCAGATCAGCGAGATTATTAATGAATTTAATTCTACTAAGAAATGGATATCCACTAACTGTTATTAGAAATACTGACCGTGTAGATTATATGAGTGCATTAGAAAAAGCGAGTACGACTGGTAATACGGATGATTTTGTTGAATTTATTGCACAAGCAGTAGATAGAAGTTTTGATACTTATTTATATTTAATTGGATAAAAAGTTAAATTGAATTCGATATAAAAAGCATTATGTTGAATGGTTAGAGTCATAAATACAATATAAAAACAAAAAGTATGATAAAAATCTAAGATTCTACCGATTACGACAAAAAAATAACCATTTAGGAAATGTTGTTCTAAAAAAAGATAACGGATGATATTATGTTGAGGGATTAGGAGAGAAGAAGGAGGGTGAAATGTCCTATAGTGTCTAAAAAAAATTTGGGAGATTTAATAGCTACAAATATTGCTTGTTGGATTAAAAAAAGAACTTCTATAGATGAATTAGAATATTTAAAAATAAAGTTGGGAATCGAAGTTATTCTGATTAATCTTATGAAAGGGATTATTGTCTATGGGGGGGCTTTAGTGTTAAATATATTTTATTTAACGTTAATTTTTCATAGTTCTTATCTTTTTATAAGAAGTAAGTCTCATGGTTTACATGCAGAAACAAGTGCGAATTGTACTATTATTAGTGTTATTTTATTTGTTCTATTACCGTATATTTCGAAAGATATGATATTTAGTGACATTTTTATTTTTATTATTTTTGTTATCTCATTTTGTTGCTTGATTTGTTATGCTCCAGCAGATACAGGTAATCAGCCATTAATTGGTAGAGAAAAAAGAGGGGAATTGCGCAAACAATCTCTTATAAGATGTGTAATTCTTTTGTTGATTACATTAGGTGTTCAAAATAGTATAATGAAGGTTATGATAACATTGGGAGTTATCTCTCAAATTATTTTTATTTTACCAGTAACTTATAAGTTATTGAAAAGGAGTTATAATAATTATGAAAAATATGAAGAAGAATTTAATGAATGAGTTCAAACAAGGTGCTGCGAAATCCTTGGGGAAAATAGCATCAATAACTGGTGATGCGGCTACTGATGGTGTATGTATTGGTTTTATTTATGAGCCTAAAGTACCTAAAGAATTATTGGTGAATAAAGCTTTAAATAAATAATAGGTACAGATTTTTTAAAAAAATCTAATCTTTTGATATAATATAAGCATTAAATTATGGAGGGAATTTGATGCTTATTTTTTTTATACTGTTTTTAGAATTACTTACGTTATTAATAGGAGTTAATATTTTATCTGATGATGGAATAGGGATAAAGAATTTTTTGCTATGGTTATTATTGATTCAAATCATTGGTCAATTTTTTTACATGGAAATAGGGTTTTTGGCAATATTTTTGGTTCTGTTCTTTTTAATCACATGTTTAATTATTAAATCTAAGAAGATTTTCTCCAGTATTTTAATCACTTGTTTACCTTTGGTTACCCTCGTTGTTACCAATTATTTTGCTCAAGTGATGGAGATGTATGTCGTCAAAGACCTTTTAAGCTCATTCATTGTGAATTATGATAGAGAAATAGTTGCTACGATTCTTACTTGTATTTTAACGATTTTAGTTTGCTATTTAACAAAATATGTGATAGGGAAACTTCGCAGATTTATTATTTTAGAAAGAAAATATCAGATTTTAATCCTCATTTTTCTTTTATTTATGATAGTTATTTTTTATGTCAATATATTTATAGGTCAAATTCAGGGGTTTAGTAGTGAACATATTACACTTACAAGTATACTTTTTTTTATTTATGCTTGTTTATTATGTGGTGTTTATCTGGCTTTAATTTATACATTAAATAAAGATTCAAAAATGAAGCAAGAACGAGTTTTGAATCAACAGTTACATGATTATACTATTCAACTTGAGCAATTTTATAATAATTTAAATAGTTTTCGTCATGATTATCTTAACATTTTAGTGAGTTTAGAAGAAGGTATTCGAACAGAAGATATCGAGATGATAAAAGGAGTCTACCATAGAGTAATTAAACCGACAGAACAAATTGTAAAAAGTAATGATTATATTTTAGGGAAGGTCCGCAAGGTTCATATTGTTGAGATTAAGAGTTTACTGGCCGAAAAAATTATTAAATCTCAAGCTAAAGGAATTGATGTAAGAGTAGAAATAGAAGAGATTATTGAGTCTATTTATATGGACGTATTTTCATTCTATAGAGTTTTTTCTATTTTATTAGATAATGCTATTGAAGGTGCGAGTACTACAAGTAATTCATATATTTCAATTGTATTTATTCAAGATAAAAATATTCAACGAGTAGAAGTAGAAAATAATTGTAAAGAAAAAGAGATAAATTTAAAGAATATTTATAGAAAGGGATATTCTTCAAAAGGAAGTAATAGGGGGATTGGGTTATATAATGTTCAACAAATCCTAAATGAACATAAATATTGTACTTTAGAAACTTCTTACAACACAGGAGTATTTATACAAACTTTAATATTAAAAAGAGAGGAGAAATAAGAGTTGAATATTTTTATTTTAGAAGATGATGCGATTCAAAGAATTCGTTTAGAAAGAATTATTAAAGAATTACTTGATAAAAATAATGTCCCGTATCAGAAAATATTTACTACATCTAGGCCAGAAAATCTGTTAGATGAGATGAGTTCGATGGGAAGTCATCATATCTATTTTTTAGATTTAGAGATTAATAATTGTTCACGAAAAGGATTGGAAATTGCTCAGATTATACGTGCAAAAGATCCATATGGAACAATTGTTTTTGTTACAACTCATTCTGAATTGGCACCTAAGACATTTTCATATAAAGTTTCAGCACTTGATTTTATTGAAAAAAATCAAGGCGAAATTAAGTTTAGAAAAAGAGTTGAAGAATGTTTAATTATTGCTAATCAATATCAGGAAAAACCAATAAGTGAGGATTCCTTTATGTTTGAGAATAAATATACGAAATTTCAAGTTCCATTTTCTGAAATTTTATATTTTGAAACATCTGAAGTTCCACATAAAATTAACTTAGTAACATCTAAAAAAAATATTAGCTTTTATGGAAAGTTAAGCGAAGTTGTTAAGGTAGATGATCGTCTTGTCAGCTGCCATAAATCATTTGTAGTAAATGTATCAAATATTATTAGTATTGATAAGAAGAGTAGATTAGTCTATTTTAATAATGATGTATTTTGTTATGTTTCTCGAAGGCTGTTAAAAGGTGTTGAAAATAAGATGGAGGAGTTCAATATGAAAAAAGTTCAATATGAAAGTTCCTGAGTGATCAATTTAAATCAGACAATTATTTATCACAAACTAAGCAATTACAATGTGCCAAGCGTAAGTACGTAATATAAACATGTCTATTTTAATTTCTATCTCTGATATATATTAAGGAGCAAAGGGTTATAAGTTGTAAAATGACAGTATGTATTATTGAAACATTACAACATCCGATTGGAAATGAAGAGATTATTTTAGATTAATCAGATTTGGTTAAGATTAAATTTGAAATCATTGAAGTCTAGAAATTAGATGTAACAATTGAAAAGATACAGAAATATGATATGATAGTAGGAAGCGTTGCAGATGATAAGGTGGTTAATACAGTGGAACTTTATTCGGATCGGTTAATTAGTAAAGAAGAATCGTTAAGAAGATTAAAATATTATAAACCCAATTTTCAAATTGATATCATTAATCAAGAAGTTATTAATGATTACTTAAAATATAAGAAAGTTGAGAGATATAATAGAAGTAAATAAAATTATTACAACTAACATTTGCAAGAATTACCGAGAGGGCCTAGTTAAAGAAACGCATATCACTGAAGAAGGGGACTATTCTATGCGTCAAAAACTTATCAATTAATTTCATAAGGAATTAGTGATTTATATTTTTAGGGTGATGGATATCTAATAGATGAACTTATGTTAGAGTATCATCTGAAAAAAGATATTGGATATTATTAAAAGTAAAATTATATTTATTGTTAATCAGAGAAGTTGACCTACAGAGTTAACTTCTTTTTTTTGATTAATTGTTTACCTGATAGGTAATAATCCATATTATGTGCTTAAATTTTTATATAGCATACTTAATATTACAATCTGTATATAAAAAAATTATGCTCTAGTAGATACAGCTAAACAAGCATTGATTGGAAAAGATAAAAGTTAGATTCTAGACACTAGAGTACTTTTTGAATGCATTTTTATAGTATTTAACTAGGAGATAAGTATTCAAATGAGGAATTAATTCTATAATTATTATACCAGTTAATGTAGTAGGTAAACTCATGGACTAGTTACCTTGTGCTTTAAACATCTGATTGCTTACAAATCTCTAGTTAATTACTTTATAAGCGGCCTCAGCTATAGTGGTATTATAAAAGAACTCTTTCATATTTAATGATTATTTAATTTCAAATACATCTAGAATCCTGCGCATATGTCAAACATATGTAGGATTCTTACATTACTTTGACTAAGAAATTTTCTTCAGGACAAATTGTTCTGTATATACTCTACTTCATTTAATATCTTTCTTGCTCTTTGAATAAAATAGGATTTGATGTATGAAATCATTAAAGAGTATGAAGTATGCGGAAAATTCGAGGTTTAATTGCGTTTATTTTTAAAACTTGTATCTTATTTAGTGTCACAACTTATCAATCAGTTTACTGTTTTAAATAGCTAATGATCAGAATCAGTATTTTAGTGGATAGGATACAATTAATTAGACAGTTTTTTTTAGGTCATGTAGAATTATAATTAATCCTACAAAAGAAGACTTTAACATGACCCAAACTGAACCTCGTAGATCTCTTCGAACTTATACTGATGAATTTAAAAATCAATTAGTTTAACTTTATTTAAATGGAAAACGTAAATGTGACTTTACTCGTGAATATGATCTTTCATCTTCCTTACTCGATAAGTGGATTAAACAATCAACGTCAACTGGTTCTTTTAAAGAGAACGATAATGGAACAGAATTTGTGTAAATAATCGAATATTTGAAACAGCATAGCAATTAAAATATGAATTTTCAGATTATATTAATTGGTTTAATATCCATCGTATTCATTACTGAAATATTTAATAGCAGTTCAGTATCGCCCAAATTCCCTTAAAAAGTTGTTTAGTTTAGTTTAGTGTTGATAATTCACTTCTTTGGAATCCTCAAAAAAAAGATGTATTATGCTAAGGTTATCAAACACACGAGGATTTTAAAGATGCCATTAAAAACCCTATCTACTACTATATTCATAAACGAAACAAAAGAAAATTGGCTGGTATGAGTCCGGTCTAATACTGAATTCATACCAGCCAATAGGCTGCTTAATATTTAGTTCAACTTTTGGGGTTCCACACAATTCAGGGTGTTTTTTATTATTAGAAATATTTTTGACTAATTTGAAAATGTTATTAGTCAAATTAATTAATAATACTAGATAAGTTAATAGAGTAAGAGTATTTTATTCAGATTCCTTTGAAAATTTCAATAAATTTATGGTTGATTTTTCAGTAAAATATTTAATTCTTAAAATAATTAATAAATTTACAATATAAATTATTAGTAAAAGACTAAGAGTAATCAAAATTACTATTGATATGATGTGTTTTTTTATTAAAAATATTAAAAAAAGTAGACTAAATCCTTCAGTTATCATAAAGGATTTAAAAAATAAAGTATGAAAATTATTTTTATAAATAGAGTATACTTGGCTTGTAGTATATCCATAATGTTTAAATATTCCCATATCTTTTTGGTTATTTTTTAAATAAATTTCTGAAGAGATAATTAGGTTAATACTTGTTACAATTAAGAGTAGGGATAATATAATAAAAGAAGATAATAATGTATTATTTAGAGATTTAGATAAATCATTAAAAGACTCTAGAGTGTAGTTTATATTAAATCCTAATGAATTAATTATATCAGCAATATGATCAACATTTGATAAAGTTGTGACATAAATAAGAATACGATTAATATTATTATAGCTATTATCATCAAACATTTCATTAATTATTTTAGTATATAAACCTTCAGATATATATAATTTATCTAAGCCGTCTGTTAAGTAGTGAGATAAGCTATTAACCTTCTCTATTTTTATTGGAAAATCAATTGATTCACTGCTTGAATAACCTTGATTTTCAATAATTATTTTAGGTAATTTTAATGTAATATTTTCAAGAGGAGTATCTCTAGTATATATAGCTGTAAAATCATTAGTAAAGTTTAACCCTAATTTATTTGATAATTTATCATTTAGCATATATATAAAATATGTATTATTATTACTATCTGGAATGCCAAAATTAATGGAATATTCGATAGATACACATACTTCAGTATCAGAAAATACATTATTTAATGTCGTTTTAATATATTCTTCATCTAGTGATTGAAGATTTACTAATTTATTATTTTCACGCTTGGAAGTGATTTCAATGATATGAGTATTATCATTATAAAAAAAATCTTCTTTAAGTTGGTAGTATTGGCTTATAAGTGATATAGATACAATACTTAGTAGAATTAACATGAAATTAAAAATGATAAGAGAGAGTTTTAAAGAAAGGGTTGTTTTTTTTTTAACCAATTTACTAAGTAGCTTTATTTTGTTTTTTGACATAAACATCCTCCTGATAACTCTAATACTATTCCTTCTTTTTCGCTAACATCATCATGAGTAATCAATATTTTCAGAGATGATGGAAATAATTTATCTATTAAATTATAAAAATATTTTTTTTGTTGAGAGTCAATATTACTAGTTGGCTCATCGAGTAATATAATATCGGGAATATCCATCATATATTGTGATAGAGTTATTCGCCTCATTTCGCCACCTGAAAGTCTATTAATAGGAGTGTCTAAATCATTATTAATATTAAGCTTTTTAAGGATATTAGAAAAATATATCTTATATTCATCGATTGATCTATCGTTGTCATGACATGATAAATATTTAATTAGCATATTATCGTAAATAGATAGATTTGAAAATAAAAGAGGTTGTTGATACATATATTGGACTTTAATGTCAGGAGGGAGAAGAATGTGACCAGAATCTAATTTTTCATAGCCTATTATTATATTTAATAATGTTGTTTTTCCTACACCATTTATCCCAGTCAGCCAGTATAAGTTTTTTTGTTCAAATTTAAAGGAAACATTATCGAGTATCACCTTTTCACCGTATCTTTTAGAAGCGTTTTTAAGTTCTATCATCATTTTAAATCGATCCTTTTCTGGAAACCGTTTCCGTAAATTGTGATTGAATCAGATGTTGTTTGAAAATCAACAATATTAGAAACTTCCGTAATATATTTTTCATTTTCTAGATTATATATTTTTAAAATTAGTTCATTATTTTGGTTAATACCAATTTGAATGATATGATCTTTGTCAGGATGAACATAATTTAATATATCTTTTTGAAAACTTTTGTTATTATTATAAAAGTTAGAATTATCACTTATCCAAATACCTTGACTAGTTAATAATAAATCGTCGCTAATTAAATTTTCTTGATTTAATAATGGAGTGCTGCGAGTATCAGTTAAGTCTAAAGAATATAGGCTATAGCTATCTATATCTTTGTTATATACTGTATAGTACAGAGTATCAGTATCTATCACTCCTTTTGTTATTAGTCCTGATGTGTTTTCATAATTAAATAATTCATGGTTCTCGCTATCAAACCCACATAGTATCCTTAAATTTTCAATTTCTATATTATTACTATCATAAAATGAACGTATCATTATATGATAGTTTTCATTATTAGCGACTGGAAATACTCCTTCATTTTTTTTCAATTTTAATAACGATTGTATTTTTTTGTCTGTAATTTTTAATACTTCAAAGTCATTATCAAAACTATGACCAGATATGTAGATGTCTGTTTGTTGAGGAAATTCATATTGAAAAAAATTATTCTCGGTTATTTCTTTAACAACGGTATTTAAATTAGTATTGTATACTAGAATTTTTTGATTAAATCTATTATATAAATATTTTTCGTCAGAATTATCAATTGGGGGATATTTTGATAAATCAGTTAAAGATTGATTACATCCAGATAATATAAATCCGATAGACATACACATAATATATATAATAATTTTGAACATAGTATATTACCTTCCTTTTTAAAAAGCAAAAAACAGGAAATAAATCCCTGTTTTTTGCTTTTTTTTATGCACCAGCATTTATTTCATACGTTTTAGCATAGCCTTTAATCTTTACAAGAGCAGTATTTTGAATATATGCAGTATTTGTTCTATAGTCCTTACTTGGGCCAACGATTAAATTACTACGATAGTCTGAAGTTTTTGCTCCATTTGAGTTTTCCCAATATTTTGTTGGCGTTGTTACTGTTTGCCAAGATGATCCAGAACCTGCACTAACACCTCCTGTTGACAAGTCCACTCCTAGACTTATTTCTGCTGAACTACGCAATGAGGCACTCCCCTTCCAAGTTGTTCTAATTCTTTCTACAGTTCCAGTACCACTGTAAACGGCCGAAACTTGAAAATCCCATTTAATTGTATTTCCAGAATTTGTTCCTACTGATTGACGCCAAACATTAGATGTAAGGGTTCCACCAGGAACTGAAAGACTAGAATCATCACTCCATCTAGGTTGGATTGCTCCAATAGAATCATTCATACTATCACTAGCCTCAACAAAAGTTTGTTGTCCCCCATAAGTTAGAGCTAGTGCTAGTCCTGTTAATCCTAATAACTTAGTTACACTTTTCATTTTAACCCCTCCATTTTTAAAATTAAATAATTATTAGTATAATTTTTCGATATATTCCTTTTTACAAAAATAATTCTTCTAGTCTTCAGATTTGTAAATACTATCTCATTTTATAGAAAAATAATAAATAAAGGGAATTAATGTAGAATTATACAATCATTATTCGAATAATATATTATCAATAAATTAGTTTTTAAAAAACTTAATATGCTTAATCGGTTATTTAATACTCTTAAGTGGTTGGGCTAAGTCAACGTTTTGAACACAAAAATACTAAGCTTTTAAGCTGTTTTGGTGCTAGTATAGTTTTATGGGCACAATTAAGTTAAGTCGTTACAATAGACTTAATAAAAGGATGTGTCTGTATGAAAAAATATAATGTTGAATTTAAATCAATGATTGTTTTTTTTTGAATAAATGTCCATATTTTGATATATAGTAATCTAGCTGTAATAGCAGTATTTATAAATATATATTATTTCTTTGAATAGTTACTCAGGAGGTAATATACATGTTGAATGTGACAAAACGTATTAATATCGTCTCCATTAAACTGGTAAAGGAGTCTAGCTTTCTTTACCAAACACTTACCATTTCATCACCTAAGGATGCGTATGAAATGATTAAAGATCAGCTTCAAGATTTGGATAGGGAGCAATTCATCATTGCTTGTTTGAATACTAAAAATGAACCGACTAATATCTCGGTAGTATCAGTAGGAACACTCAATAAAGCGATTGTTCATCCAAGAGAAGTCTTCAAAACAGCTATCCTATCAAATGCTGCTAGTATTATGGCATTTCATAATCATCCATCAGGTGAAACCACACCATCACAACAAGATATTCAATTAACCAATCGCTTATATGAGGCGGGTGAGTTACTGAGTATCAAGTTGTTAGATCATCTCATCATAGGAGATGGAACATTTACCTCATTAAAAGAAAAAGGTTATTTATAAGGAGCTAAGTGATTATATTACCGTCACTTAGCTCTTTTATTATTCCATAACTAATAGGGGGGAGAAACTATATTCAGTATCACAACTTATCGATCAGTTTACTGTTTCAAATAGCTAATAATCATAATCAGTATTTTATATTTTCTAATCGGGTAATCTCCGGAACTTCAAATTACTGTTCAAGCTTTTGTAATCTATTAATCTTATAAAAAACACTCACAATACCATATACTAACAGATCAATTAAAGTGATTGATAGGAAACTTCAAGTTGTTAAAAGAATTGCCTTTGTATAATATAACTTTTATTAATTTTAATCACGTATTCTCAGTATTTAAAATTTAATTCAAGTCAAAAGAAAAAATCCTAGTAGCTTAGTCACTAGGATTTCCATCCAGTTGTTTATTGTCATAAATCACAAATGAATCAGTAAGACTATATCATCATCTAACTAAAAATAGTTTTTTACTATTTAAATAATTACTTATTTAAGGTGTACTAAATCGATTTCTTCTTACTTTTATTATTTTTTCATTCTAGAGATATCAACTAGCGTGGGCATTCTATTATCGAATCTTTCTACTTCTATTGTCCTCTGATATTCAAAGTCTAGGTTATAGACTGTAATAGAATTTAGTGAGGATTTATCTAACCTTTCCTGTGTTAGAATAGTATTAGTTTCAAAGTTTACACCTACAATGCGGCTATCACCGATTTCTATCATTGGAGTGTTATCTGAACCCAAATTATCAAAATCTAACTTTAATAATAAGTTATCCTCTTGATATCGTGTCGATTCATATCCCTCTGATTCTTTACTTTTTTCACAAGATATCTCTAAGTAAAGTTTGCCTTCTTCTTCTTCGAAGAACGAGAGTGGTGTACACAGATTTCTATCTTTAGAATTAGTTTCTGAGTAGTTTACTTGTGTTTTAACTTCTAAATTTTCATCTACCTGTTTTATGGTAAATTCACCTGTATTTAATCCTTCACCTAATAGAAATAAATTATCCTTATATGGGTAAAAGTAGATAATATCACGTGCTAGTAGTAAGTCTTCATTAACATCTATAGAAGATAATAAGTTAAAATTTTTATCATATATCAAGATTTTTTCTTCACTTGAAATATTTTTATTTTCATCCAATATAGGTTGAGCGCTATTAGCATATACATAAATCTTATCCTTAAATACAACACCATTCCAAATATGAAGGTTACTTTCTAATTCAAAACATTTCCAAGAATCTTCTAAATAACAAAATCCTGAATTGTAGGCTTCACCATCAGCTGCAAAACCATTATTGATGACAATAAATAAGTTTTCGGAGTAAGGATTAATACGCTCATATTTTTGATCTATTGTTCCTACTTTATTTAATGACTGTGTTTGATTATCATATGATAATATAGTTGAAGTCTCCGGATAGCTATCAAAATAAACTATATTTCGAGTTTGACGCAATACTGAATATCCAACACCTTCACCTTTTGGAAGTTTAACTTTATCGATAATTTCACCATTCCCATTGGAATATAATAAATAGGATGGAGTGTACAGATCATTACTTAAAATCTGCAAAACTTCAAAATCTTTGGGTTGTTTAAGTAATGTATTATATCCTATTAAAATGAAGCCTACAATTAAAATTATAGTTACAATTATTACACCAAAAAGATTTTTTTTCATTCTTATTCCTCTATTTCACTTTTTGATAGAAAAATACATTATCGTCCCATAAAATTTGTTTTGGAGTAACCCCTACGATATCGTAGCTCCATGAACTATCTTTGTAATGATCTCCTACATTATAGCCCGCATTAAGCCAAGCTTTATATACTAATTTAGAACAATACCATTGATCAGTGCTATTTAATGTTGTCAAAATAGTATAGGGCTTACCTATTTGTTTAGCTGCGTAATTTACTGCTGTTTTATAATTCGATTGTGTAGCACCACCTACATAAAGCTCATCGGTATTAACCTTAGCCCAATACGTTCTATAACTCACTTTACTCTTAACTCCCTCACCAGGATTTGCTTCAATTACTGTATTTTTATTGTAATCTACAATTCCAGCATGCCCATGATTCCAACCTAAAGTTTTAGAATCTAGAGTAATTAAAATATCCCCATAATTTTGCCACTCGATAGTTGTTGTTCTTCTAGCATCTGAATCTACTAGGCCCCCTACACTCTCTTTTTTCATCTCAGTAATTGCATCAATTTCGTCTCTATTTAGATCAGAGATGACTTGAAGAACAGCACTGATTGCATCCTGTTGTTCTTCTTGTGGCAATTTTTCGACTTCTTCTTGATTTAATTCTCGAATTCTTTGTGAATATGATTCAATCCCTTCTGATCTTAGTAAGGATTGTTCAGGCATTTTTACTTCATATTCTGAATTCTGTGCGGCTTGGACACTCATAGAAGAATAAATTCCTAATAAAGTTGTAAACATAAATAAATACTTTCTCATTTTAACCTCTCCATTTTTTAAATTAAATAATTATTAGTATAATTTTTCGATATATTCCTTTTTACAAAAATAACTCTTCTAGTCTTCAGATTTGTAAATACTATCTTATTTTATAGGAAAATAATAAATAAAGGAAAATAATGTATAATTATACAATTATTATTCGAATAATATATTATCAATAAATTAGTTTTTAAAAAACTTAATATGCTTAATCGGTTATTTAATACTCTTAAATGGTTGGTCTAAGTCAATATTTTGGACACAAAAATACTAAGCCTTTAAACTATTTTGGTGATAGTATAGTTTTATGGATAAACTTAGGTTAAGTCATTACATTAGACTTAATAAAAGGATGTTTTTGTATGAAAAAAATATGATTGTGAATTTAAATCAATGATTGTAGGGGAAATAAATATCTATATTTTAATATATAGTAATCTAGCTGTAATAACTTCATTTATAAACATATATTATTTCCTTGAATAGTTATTCAGGAGGTAATAGTCATGTCGAATATCGCAAAACGTATTAATATTGTATCCATTAAAATGGTAAAGGAGTCTAGTTTCCTTTACCAAACACGTCAAATCTTATCACCGAATGATGCTTATGAGATGATAAAAGAACAACTAGAAGGATTGGATCGGGAGCAATTCATCATTGCTTGTTTAAATACTAAAAATGAACCGACTAATATCTCGGTGGTATCAGTTGGTTCACTAAATAAAGCAATTGTCCATCCAAGAGAAGTGTTTAAGACAGCTATTCTATCAAATGCTGCTAGTGTTATGGCATTTCATAATCATCCATCAGGTGAAACCACACCATCACAACAAGATATTCAATTAACTAACCGCTTATATGAAGTAGGTGAGTTACTGGGTATCAAGTTGTTAGATCATCTCATCATAGGAGATAGAACATTTACATCATTAAAAGAAAAAGGTTATTTATAAGGAGCTGAGTGATTAGATTAACGTCACTTAGCTCTTTTATTATTCCATCACTAATAGGAGGTAGAAACTATGAGTCATAAAATAACAGTCTGTATCACGGAAACCTTACAACGTCTGATTGAAGTAGATGTTGATGAGATGGATTGTGATCCGATTGAATATATCAGAAACCAATATCATGATGAAGAAATTATTTTAGATTCATCCGATTTAGTTGAGACTGAATTTAACATCTGTGACTGATATAAAAAGAATGACACTAGATAGAACATCAAGTTATCTAGTGTTTTTTAGTTGAACGAAGAAAGGAGTAATGATTGATGTTAACCAAATGGATCAATGTAAAAGAATTAGTTCGCTTAGGATTAGATGAGAATAAATCGTTAGGAATAATGAGGTTGGATTATTGTTCTTCAAGACCAAATGAAGTCTGTAATCAATGGTTTCCATCCTCACAAATGAATCAAGTGTTGATGGAGCATCCAATTTCCATTCAACAGTTACAACAGGAATTGAATGAATTAATTTTCAATCAATTAGATGTCTTTGATAAAGTCATTGAAAAATGTAGTGGTGAGGGTTACAAGCATGAGGAAACGTTCAAGGTAGAAAGTGAATGTTTCAATTTCTTTATTCGATTGAAACCTGTTCAAGATGATTATAGTCATTTATTTGTGTATGTAAAGTAGGGAGGTTAGTTATGATTACAACTCGTTCAAGTGTCAGAACAGAGGTGATTTATTCAGATGATATGAATCATCGATTAATCTTGAAAAAGGATTGGTCGAGAGATAAGGAAAAGTTAAAATGTACGATTATCATGATTAATCCATCAACAGCCGATGAAATAGAAATGGTTCTTCCTGACTTTTGGT
>NZ_JAMQUU010000003.1:0-30887 GCF_025594975.1 Turicibacter sp. T129
TGTTATTATTACCCGCTTACGGTATTGCCATTATTATGGTTGTCTTAATCCATGCTGATAGATTTTATGTTAGAACTGTCTTAAATCTTGATTCTTATTTAAATGCTGGAATTGGGGTTAATATTTTAGACAATTTGATTTGGGCTGCTGTGCCTATTTTCATCTTTATATCTGGCTACAAATATTATTTAAATATTATATCTACTAATCAAAATTGCTTCTATTTTATTAAAAAACAATTATCTAAAATTTTACCTTTATTTTTACTGATTAGTTTTGTTTTTATCTGTTTAAACTCTTTTAAATTGTTATTTGTACAAAACATTCCGTTAGTTAATGTTTTAATACAAGCTAGTATAAGTTTTTTAAAGATTTTTTTGGGATATAATATTGCTTATCAACTATGGTATATTCCATTATACTTTTTTATCATTATCCTATACCCATTAATAAAGAAAATAGTTCCTAATGATTTAATTCGTTTTATTTTATTAGCTATTCTTTCAATTACAGTAATTTGTTTAGGATTACTCTCTTATCCAATTAAATTCTTTTATTATTTAATATTTTTCGAATTAGGTGTTCAATTTAGTAAATATCAATTTCATCATAGAATTAGTCTTCTTCTAAACTTATGCATAGTAATAGCAGTTGTTTTCACTTGTACTATTAATAAGATTCCATCAATCGACACTTTTCTGAAACATCTTATTTTAAATCCTGTAATGGTTATCTTCTATTGGAAGCTGTCATTCTTAGTTTCTAATAATTCAATACTATTAAAATTAGGAAAGTACTCATTTTATATATTTTTATTTCATGAGCCCATTATCGTACGGGGGATTTCAGAATTAATAAATAGTACAGTAGTTTATTCTTCGTTTGCATATGTTTTCATGGTTACTGGTCTATCTATTATTGTCACATTACTATTTGTTAAAATTTATTTATATGGAAAAAGTAAACGGGTAATAATATGGATAAAAAAGGCTACCAATTCTGTAAACTAAGTTACAGGTTTGGTAGCCTTTTTATAAATTGAAACTATTTGTCATTGCTGGAATCTTTATCTACTAATGCGATTTGATGAGTTAATTCTTTAATTTTCTCTTGTAATTGACTAACACGGATTGTTAATAAAAAGATCATGATAAACATAAAGAAGATAACAATGAAGAATATTGAATTAGCTGGAGATTCAAATCCAAGTAAATTAGAGATTACATATGGAATTTGTGGGAAAATACTGCAAATGAAGAAAATACAAATTCCGATAATCCAGACGATGATATCATCAATACGTACATTAGATTTTCTTACTTTACGAATAATGTACCAATAAGTGAAAATACAGCCAATAATCAGGATAAGTTGTAATTGAAATTTAATTATTCCATTAAAAAGAAACACAGTAAATCACTACTTTCTAAAGTTTTGAATGAATAAAATGCTGATTAACATTCTCGACATATATTTAATACTATTTGTAATATTTAAATAACTTTCACCTGCGATACGCTCATCCATTTCAACGTGAACTTCTTTAATCACAGCCCCCTTTTTTAGTTGGTAGGCAATTGTATCTGGCTCTGGTGGATAGTTCATATTAAAGGCAAATTCTTTAATTAATTTGTTACTGATGGCACGCATTCCACTGGTTGGATCTTTAACCTCAACCCCTGTTGTAAGTTTTGTTACAAAAGTGATAATTCGAGATCCAATCATACGGGCATTCCATGGTTTTTTTGAGTTAACAAAGCGAGAACCGATAACGATATCAGCTCCACTTTCAATCCCATGTACTAAATCTTCGATATATTCTGGGCGATGCTGTCCATCTCCATCATATTGAATGGCAATATCGTAATTATGATGATAAGCATATTTGTAACCTGCTTGAACAGCTCCCGCGAGACCTAAATTGACAGGCAAATCTATAAAGTTATAGCTATTCTTTTCACAGATGAATTTTGTATTATCTTTAGAACAATCATTAACAACAACATAATCATATTGCGGATAAGATGTAACAAGCATATTTACAACGCGTTCAATATTTTCCTCTTCGTTGTAAGCTGGTATAATGATTAACGTTTTCATCTCTACACTCCAATCTTCTCCTATTATATACATTTACTAATTTTATCATAGATAATAAGAAGCGACACTATTTTTTTCACATATCCCTTTTTTATCTTAAGTTTTTTCGTATTAATAAGATAATGTAGAATTTTACTTGTATTTAGTTATTTAATAGGATAAGATATCTTTTGTATAACGTTCAAAAAATGAACATAAAGGTTGTGAGTTAAATGAATGAAATTTTAATGAAGATTAATAAAAATCCGGGAATCAATCAACGGACATTAGCTAGTTTATGTCATTTATCACTTGGGAAAGTAAATGCTTTAATCGAAGATATTGAACAGAACGGATTCATTAAAAAAGAGATTAAGGGAAGAGAGCACCGTTATTTTATTACAGCAAAAGGATTACAATTTTTAGAGCAGCTGATTCGAAAATCAAAAGAAACAGTGATTGATTTACATATAGATGAGAATTCTAATTTAAATACAGCAGTCATTTTAGCAGCGGGTCGTAATCAACAATTTACTGAACCTATCTGCTTGCAATCGATTGGTGAAACAACATTAATTGAGCGAATGATTAATCAGTTAACATTTTTAGACATTGAAAAGATTATCGTTGTTGGGGGATATCACATTGATAAAATTCGTGAGGTTTTACCGGAACATGTATTAGTCGTATCAAATGAAGATTACAAATGGACAGGAACGATGGCTTCATTAGCTAAAGCAGAACCCTATCTTAATGAAGATTTTTTATTAATCGAAAGCGATATTGTTGTGGAGACGGCAGGATTAAAAGAATTAATTGAGGATCATAATCGAGATTCTGTCTTAATTACTGCTGAGAGTGGATCAGGCGATGAGGCGTTTGTTGAAATTCGAAATCAACGTTTATTTAAAATTTCCAAAGATATTGCTCAACTCAATCGAATTGATGGTGAGATGATTGGAATCAGTAAGTTATCATATGAATATTTCGCTAAAATGATGGAGTTCTATGAAGATAATCAAAATCCATATTTAAACTATGAGTATTTAATGTTAGATGTGGCACATACGTATACATTAGGATATAACAAAATCGATAGTTTGTTATGGCATGAAATTGATGATGTCCGACATTTAGAATTAGTTCAGTCAAAATTAATGAAACGAATTCATAAAAAAGAAAAAATGTTACATTTAGAATCTTTAAAGGTACTTGTTAGTGAATGTTTGAATATTGATATGAACCAAGTCAAACAAGTTGCTGCTATTGGTGGGATGACGAATAAGAACTATAAAGTGATGATTGATGATGAAAATTATGTGTTACGTGTCCCTGGAAATGGAACAGAGAAAATGATTAGTCGTGTAGATGAAATTAAAAATGCCGCTTTTGCTCATGAAATTGGAGTTGATGCAGATCTAATTTATTTTAATGAACAAACAGGAATTAAGATTTCAAAATTTATTGAGGATGCCCAAACCCTCAGTCCTGAAGGAGCGAAAAAACCATATGTAATGAAGAAGATTTGTCAACTATTGAATCGACTTCATCAATGTGGGCGTGAAATGGAAAATGAATTTAACGTTTATGAAAAGATTGAATCATATGAGCAATTGTTGAACGAATTAAAAGGAGAGTATTACGACGATTATCAATCGGTTAAACAACAAGTCTTACAGTTAAAAGAATTGATGGATGACTTAGAAATAAAGCTAGCTCCTTGTCATAATGATACATTGGCTGAAAACTTTATTAAAGATGAACAAGATCAATACTATTTAATTGATTGGGAGTATGCAGGTATGAATGATCCGATGTGGGATGTCGCTGCTCATTGTTTAGAAAATGGATTCAACTCAGATGAAGAAGAATTATTTTTAAAAACTTATTTTAAACAAGAACCAAAAGAGTCATATAAAACGCGTGTCTTAATCAATAAGATTTATCAAGATTTTTTATGGAGTTTATGGACAAAAGTGAAAGAAGCCAGTGGTGATGATTTTGGTAATTACGGAATTGAACGCTATAATCGTGCCAAAGAAAATCTTAAATTATTAGCTGATAAGTTGGAGGGGTAGAGAATGAGTTATGGGTTATTATCTGGATTGCTTTGGGGATTAGATACGGTTTTACTTGGTATCGTTATGGCGATGTCTCATTTTGTCCAAACCGAACAAATTATCTTTTTAGCTCCATTTATTAGTACATTTTTCCATGATACATTTTCAAGTCTTTGGTTATTACTTTATTTAATTTTCAAAGGTCAATTTAAACAGATGATTGGAAAGATTAAAAGTAGAAGTGGACGTTTTATTATGTTAGGGGCATTACTTGGAGGTCCTGTTGGCATGACAGGCTATTTATTAGCCATTAAATATTTAGGTCCTGCTTATACGGCAATTATTTCTTCACTGTATCCAGCTTTAGGGGCTTTATTATCGTACTTATTTTTGAAAGAGAAGATGAAAAAAAGCAATATTCTAGGGCTCATGATTAGTATTTTAGGAATCATTAGTTTAGGATATAGCCCACAAGGAATGCCGACTCATCTTGTGATGGGATTCATCTTTGCGCTTTTATGTGTGTTTGGATGGGCATCTGAAGCTGTCATTTGTTCATATGGAATGAAGGATGATGAATTGACGCCGAATCAATCACTATTTATTAGACAATTAACCTCTGCTATAACTTACGGTGTCATTATTATTCCACTAATTCAAGGCGTAAATTTTACATTAGCCACATTATTAGATCGATCGCTACTACTAATCCTGTTAACCGCTCTAGCGGGAACACTTTCTTATTCATTTTATTATAAAGCCATTCATAAGATTGGTGCTACAAAGGCGATGTCATTAAATATTACGTATTCGGCTTGGGCTGTTTTGTTTGGGATTGTGCTTCAAGGGAATAGTATTGATTTAAAGTCCGTCATTTGTGGTGGCTTGATTATCATGGGATCAATTTTAGCAGCTGGTGATTTATCAGAATTTAAATTAGTTGAAGCAAAATAGGAGGAAATCATGAGAGCGATTATTTTAGCAGCGGGAATGGGAACGCGTTTACGCCCATTAACATTAAAAACACCTAAACCATTAATTCCAGTTCAAGGAGAACCGATGGCCGAACGCCAAATTAAGTTTTTACATGAAAAAGGAATTAAAGATATTACCATTGTAACAGGATATCTGAATGAATCATTCTATTATCTACAAGAAAAGTACGGGGTAAAATTAGTCCATAATGATAAATATAATGAATATAATAACCTTTATACGATGTATTTAGTTAAAGAATTTTTACCGAATTCATTTGTGTTAGAAGGTGATGTTTATTTAAATCGTAATATATTAGATGAAACGGTAACAGAGTCAACTTATTTTAGCGCTCGAAAATCTAATTTTAATAATGAGTGGATGTTAAAGATAGGAACAGATGGATATCTAGACAATATTGTTGTTGGTTCAGATCATGAAGAGTTAATCATGTGTGGAGTTTCTTATTGGAACCAAGAAGATGGTGAATTTTTAAAGGCAAAACTAGAGCAAGCTGTTGAACAAGGCGAATTTGAACAGTTATTTTGGGATAATTTAGTGAAGGATTCTTTAGATGAGTTAAAAATTAGAGTACGTGAATTACGATCAGATGATTTATTTGAAATTGACTCATTAGATGAATTAAATGAATTAGAAGAATTATTACAAAATAAATAATGAAAAGGCTGTGTTAACTAATGAGTTTGACACAGCTTTTATTGTCAATAAATGATATAAAAATATATAATTTGTGGAAAATATGGTATAATCTTTAATTGAAATTATATATAAGGGTGTGGAGAGAGTATGAATCATAAGAGAAAGTATTTAGTTGTCTTTCTTTTAGCGACTATTATAATAAATAGTTTCCAAATAGTGGCGAATGCAAGTAGTTTTGGTTTCATGGATTCGTTTGAAAATCCCATATTACCAGAGGAGGAAGAGTTAGTATTACCAGGGATGTATGAAGAAGTGAGTATCGAAGATATTCCAACAGAGAGTCGAGCTGTCGTAAGATCGGCTGAGGCTGGAAGATGGGTTTGGCCAACAGCAGAATTTTATCCTATTATTTGTAAATATTTATGTTATAAAAACCATCATGCAATTGATTTATATGCCCCAACAGGAACGGCTGTGTATGCAGGTCGTGATGGAGTTGTTGAGCAAGTCATTTCAACTTGTCCAAACATGTTCGCTAATCAAAAAGAGTGCGGTGGTGGATATGGAAATTACATCACGATTAAACATGCAACAGGTGTTTATTCACGTTATGCCCATTTAAATTCAGTTGATGTGAAAAAAGGTCAAAAAGTATCAGCTGGACAAAAAATTGGAACAATTGGGACATCAGGTCGAGTAGGAGCTGCTCATTTACATTTTGAAATTCGTCAGGATACACGAGGAATGGCAGCTGGTGGTTGGGATCCACTAGATTCAACTCGTTTTAATTACGTTTTACCATCAGAAAAAAACTCAGCAAAGGTTGGTTGGGTGAAAGAAAGTAATCAATGGTATTACTATAAAGGTGGTAAAAAACAAACTGGCTGGCAAAAAGTTGATGGGACTTGGTATTATTTAAATTCAAGTGGGGTCATGCAAACTGGGTGGTTAAAAGATCGAGGAACTTGGTATTATTTAAAATCAAGCGGAGCGATGGCTACTGGTTGGGAAAAAGTTAATGGAACATGGTATTACATGAATGCAAGTGGAGCGATGCAAACCGGCTGGCAAAAGCTTGATGGGGCATGGTATTATATGGATTCAAGTGGAGCGATGTTAACCGGTTGGCAAAAAATCAATGGAACATGGTATTACATGAACTCAAGTGGAGCCATGTTGACTGGATGGCAAAATATTGGAGGCGCACGCTACTACTTAAATTCAAGTGGAGCGATGTTAACTGGTTGGCAAAAGCTTGATGGGGTATGGTACTATATGGATTCCAGTGGAGCGATGTTAACCGGTTGGCAAGACATTGGAGGCGCGCGTTATTACTTAAATTTATCTAATGGAGCCATGTTAACCGGATGGCAAAAAATTGATGGAAACTGGTATTATTTCTATAGTGGTGGATCAATGGCAACAAATACTGAAATTGATGGATGGTCAATTGATGCAAACGGAATTGCAACGAAAATTGAAGCTGTACAAAATGGTTGGCTACAAGTTGGAAATGATAAATTATATTATATTGAAGGTGTAGCTCAAATCGGGTTAGTTGATATTGAAGGCGCACGTTATTATTTCAATGAAAATGGAATGATGCAAACCGGGTGGCAAATCATCGATAATGTCAAATATTATTTCTATGAATCAGGACAAATGGCAACTTCAACTGAAATCGATGGATGGTCAATTGATTCAAACGGAATTGCAACGAAAATTGAAGTTGTGCTAAATGGTTGGCAAAAAATCGATGGTGATTGGTATTATTATGTCAATAACGTTAAACAAACAGGTTGGTTAACATTAGGAAACGATAAGTATTACTTAAAAGCTGATGGAAAAATGATGAGTGATGAATGGTTAACTCAAAATAATAAAAAATATTATTTCGCAGCAAGTGGTTTAATGAAAAAAGGTTGGATCGAGTGGCGTCATCAATGGTATTACACGAACCAAAATGGTGAAATGCTAACGAGTGGAACTGTGGATGGATGGATTATTACGCCAAGTGGAATGGCATATCTTCCAGGTCGAATGAATCCAGATTATGTTGTTAATAAATCAATTGAACGTTTATTAAATTTAGAAGGATTTGTTTATAATCCTAACCTAACTAGCAGTAATGCTAAGCATACGACCATAACAGGACAACCAGGTTATGATGAAGCATTAACAGAAGCAGTCGTTGTAGAAGTTTTAACAAGTGGAAAATCTCAATTTAATGTGTATTTAGATGAAAATACAGTACATATCTTTATAAAATAATTGAAAAGCTCCTAGCAATCGATGAGATTAAGCTAGGAGTTTTTGTATAGAAAAATGAAGCTTATCATATTTAAGTAGGCATAATAAAAGATAAAAAGATAGTACTTTTATTGCTGCCTCTAAATGATCAAACAGATTGATAGTAAGAAAGAGATATAGAGATTAATTCTAATCGAGTTCTGAGCATGGAAACCGTTATTAAATTATAGTATAATATAGAAATCATTATCGATTTGGATTATGATTAGACAGGATAGGTCATATAGAGTTAGCTATATTAGTAAGGAGATTATTATGTTATCATTGCTTTTATTAATTATATTGTTTGTTTTATATAGCCAATTAGTTGGTCAGGCGGCTTATTCTTATTTTCCTGAGATATTAGGAAAGATTAAATATAAGTGGCCAATTGGTTTCTTTATTATTTTAGGATTAATTCAACTTGTTTCATTTCCACTTCAGGTCATGCATGTCTCGATGCAGGTGGTTGCTATTTGTTATGCATTGATTTTTTTAATCTTAAGTATTTTTGTGTTCCGTTATTTATATGCAGCTTACTGTGATAAAAGATTAGAGATATTTAAGTTTAAAAAAGCACATTTAATGGAATACTTGTTGATATTACTATTTATCGGTTTTAATTTTATGATTTGCTTTTCAACCAATTCTTTTAATGATACGAATGCTGATCAAAGTTTTTATATTACGTTAGTTGAAAATAATGTGGGAGCTGAACAGATTAATGGAATCTTACCTCTAAGTGGTCAGATTGGTTGGTTAGACTCTTATTATAACTTCCAAGCCTTTTACCTATTCTTAACGTTTTTATCAATGATATTTAATTTAGACGCAGTATTGGTCATGGCTTGGTTTGTGCCCGTCTTGTTATGGTTAACGGTTTCAATGACATTTTTAAATTTAATTTACTATTTTAATCGTTCTAATAAATCATGGAAAACAATGTTTATTTTTATTATTTTATGGTCTTTTGTTTCATTATTTGACTACTTTGTTAGATATAATGTCTATGGAAATAATATTCGACTTTTTGTCTTTGCTTATTTAATGATGGGGTATGCGGATTACTTTAAAAGTCCTAAGCTTCGTACGTTAATATTATGTGGACTTCTTTGGGCCAGTGCAAGCTCTTTTCAATCGACAGCTTTGTTTTTAGGGATCATGATCATGGTAGCCATAGGGATTTATGAATTATTTTATCATCGAAAAGAGTTAATCTTACCTTTGATTTTTAGCGCGATGCCACTTCTTGTTTACGCAGCTTTCTTCTTATCTTATCGTTCAACAACATTACTAGGAGTGATCATAGGGGCTGCAGTTTTCTTACTAGCTATTCTATCGTGCAATCAACAAACAAAGTCAGTACTTAATCGCTTCTTTTATAGTCGATTTTTTAGAGGTATTCTTGTTCTTGGTGTCATTGGAATGACAGTGTTATCTATGAAGATGGTTCCTTCTTTAAATGAAGAGGTTTCGATTTCACCGCGTTATTTTATTGAATTTTTATTTGATAAGTATGCCCCTAGACGCAATTATATAATAGAAAAGAACTGGTCAATGTTGTTATTAGCCTTAATACGTGATGGTTTATTTTTATTATATCTAGTCGCAATTGTGCAGTTTAAAAAACTAAATGAAACATTAAAATTCGCATTTATTACCCAATGGATCATCATTCTTATTTTTTATAATCCACTTGTATCTGCCTTTGTTAGTACGTACTTCACTGGTAGTGTGTACATGCGTACAGGGGATGTCATCATGTCACTATTTTTGATTGCGGGAATACTCGTTTATTTTGTTAATCATTCAAAGTTTCGTGAAGTTGTTATTGTCTTAGTATGTTTATCAGCCATTCAACTAGCAACGAAAACACATCAGTATTTGACCCACGATTTTAATCAGATAGGTAATACGCAAACCTTTAATCATCTATACCGTATGGATCAAGATATTATTGATACGGCTAACTATATTGAAGCTTTTGTAGAAGAACACTATAGCGGAGAGCGTCCTAAAGTGTTGACTACTCAGTTAGAGCTCAACTATTTTGCTCATAACTATGAAATGCTCTATACTGTCAATGAAGAACGACGTGTCTTTAATGACAGTTATCGTCAAGCTAAACCAGAATTATATCTGTTACGTGATGGCTTACGTAAATCATATGAGCAATCAGAAGAGCAGCAACGACAATTTAAACAAATTCTAGAACAATTAAAACCCGATATTATTGTTGTCCCAGCTATTGCTGCCCCATGGATACATGATTTATTTAATGAAGTTGCTTTAAAAATAGACGAGAACTCGTCATATAGCGTATACCAATTAATAAAATAATTGAATATGAATTCAAAAATCCATTTAATACCTCATAAACTAGAGGTCATTAATGGATTTTTTGCTGTTTAAGAATAATTGAGTAATATAGATCTGTTTATTTCGACCTCAAACTTTGAGTTATGCTATAGCTCTTATAGTTAAGGAGGTGAATTTTTTATAAAAGAAAATCGGATAATTGTTCCTGTTTAGCTCATAGAATTGAATTTAAATTCAGCTATCCACTATGAGATAGAAGGTTCTAATTCAGCTTGTAGATTCAAAATGAATGGTACTGAAGTAAATATCTGTGGTAAGAGGATAAGTTCTACACATTGCTTTATTGAAGATATTTAAATCTGCTAGTTGATTTCTCGAATATTCACAATCCCTCGGCTAGTCAGATTTATAGTTAAATTTTCTTTGGTTACCTATATATACAATCATAAAAGTAAAAAAAAAAGATTAAAATGTAGAAAAAAGTATGTTAAAATAGTGATGATGTTAAAGAACAGAAAAAAATTATTCATTTATTGGGATTAAATGGATAATGAGGATGGAAAGGGAGTTGACAATGGAAAATACAGAGTATGAAATTGATTTAAAAGAAATCTTTCACATGCTACAAAAAAGATGGGTGCTGATTACAGGTATAACAGTATCTGCTTTAATTATCTCAGCAATCGTGAGTTTCTTTATCTTAACACCTATTTATGAGGCGTCAACTACGATGATTGTTAGTTACAAGCAAAATCAAGAATCTATCATGACTTATAATGACTTACAGACAAGTCAAAAGTTAGTAGCAACTTATACAGAGATTTTAAAAAGTGAGCGTACTTTAGACGAAGTTATTAATAAGTTAAACTTAGAACTGTCACCTAAGGAATTAATTGATAAGATTTCTGTTTCACAAGTTGGGCAAACAGAAATTTTAAAATTAACAGTTAAAGATGAAGATCCGGAGTTAGCAACTTTAATTGCAAATACGATTGCTCAAGTCTTCCAAGAAGATATTTATCAAATGATGGAAGTAGATAATGTTTCAACTATTGATATCGCTAAAGTTCCTGAGAATCCAACATCTCCAAATAAGATGATGAATATCGCTATTGCCGGTGTATTAGGATTAATGATTAGTGTAGGATTAGTCTTTGTATTAGAATTTTTAGATCGTACATATAAAACACCGACAGATGTTGAACGTCATTTAGGATTACCACTAATCGGAGCGATTCCAGACATGCTGTTAGAACAAGGGAAATAGGGAGAGAGAAAAATGAGTTCAGAATTAATTACGATTACTAACCCTAAGTCACCTATTGCTGAAGCTTATCGTACATTAAGAACAAACATTCAATTTTCTAATGTTGATGAGGATTTAAAAGTGATTTGTGTGACAAGTTCGGGACCTTCAGAAGGAAAGACAACGACAAGTTGTAATTTAGCAGAAACTTTTGCACAATCGGGAAAACGCGTATTATTAATTGATGGAGATTTACGTAAACCACGGGTTCACAAATTATTTAAAATTTCAGGGACTAAAGGATTAACAAATTTATTAGCAGGTCAGTCGACGTTAGAAGAGGTAACAAGCTATGCTGGATCAGATTTAACAGTTATTCCATGTGGACCAATTCCGCCAAATCCTTCAGAGTTAATTTCTTCAAATCGTATGAAAGATTTAATAGCAAACTTACGACAACAGTATGATGTGGTTATTATTGATGCGCCACCAGTTGGGGTTGTTACTGATAGTGCCATTCTTTCAACAATTGTCGATGGAACATTACTAGTCGTTGCTTCTGGTAAAACAGAAATTGATGAAGCAAAACGTGCCAAGCAATTGCTGGAAAATGTTAACGCCCGAATTCTTGGAGTGGTTATGACGATGATTCCAGTGACGAAAAAAGGATACTATGGTTATCAATACTATAGCTACGAAGAGGAAGTTCACCCAGCAAGAAGAAAGCGTGGTTTCTTTTTAAAAAAATAGTCTATTCAATTGGGGATTTAATAGGCTGTGAAATTTAAGAGAGTTAATCAGGGTAGAGATAAATACATTAAAAAGTGAAAAAGCTTGAAGATTATTTTTAAAGATGTTTATTTAGCATACCTATTGTGTTTAGTAAACATCTTTTTTAGTGAGGTGAAATGAAAATGGCGTATTGTAGAGAGAGTGAACTCTTAGCTAAAAAAAAAGAACTAGTAAATGATCATATTGTTTATTTAGTGCTTAAGCGACTGATGGATATTGTAGGGGCAAGTCTTGGATTACTATTAGCCTCACCTATTATGCTAATCGTGGCTATTTTGATTAAGTTTGAAGATCCAAAAGGTCCGATTTTTTTCTCACAAGTTCGAAATGGAGCTTATCCAAAAACATTTAAAATGTATAAGTTTCGAAGCATGTATATCGATGCGGAAGAACGACTTGAAGAGTTAATGCATCTCAATGAACAAAGTGGCCCAGCTTTTAAAATCAAAGATGACCCACGTATCACGAAGGTTGGAAAGTTTATTCGTAAGACGAGTTTGGATGAACTCCCTCAACTGTTTAATGTGTTAAAAGGAGACATGAGTTTAGTTGGACCACGTCCAGCCATTCCACGTGAGATTGAACAATATACGCCGTATCAAATGCAACGATTACTCGTTAAACCGGGACTTACTTGTATTTGGCAGGTGAGCGGTCGTAATAACATCGGCTTTGATGAATGGGTGGAACTTGATATTGAATACATTAAAACACGTAATTTATGGCTCGATATTAAATTAATTTTAATGACGATACCAGCAATGCTTGGTGATGAAAATGCGAGTTAATTTTGTTTTAGATAAATATAAAAAAATGAAAATAGAGGAGATAAAATGAAAATTTGTTTAGTTGGATCGAGTGGAGGTCATTTACAACATTTATTATTACTTGAAAAATTCTGGATTAAACATGATAGACATTGGGTAACGTTTCAAAAGGAAGATGCTATATCAGCATTGAAAAATGAATCTACTACCTGGTGTTACTATCCTACAAATCGCAATATAGTAAATTTAGTTAAAAACACATTTCTTGCTATTAATGTTTTAAGAAAAGAAAGACCAGATTTAATCATTTCAAGTGGAGCGGCCGTTGCAATTCCTTTTTGTTATATTGGAAAATTATTTGGGATAAAAGTAGTATATATTGAAGTTTATGATAGAATAGATTCTCCCACATTAACTGGGAAAATTGTTTATCCAGTTGCTGATAAATTTATTATCCAGTGGGAAGAACAACGTAAATTTTATTCTAAGGCTATCAATTTAGGAGGGTTATTTTGATATTTATTACTGTAGGAACACATGAACAACAATTAGATAGATTATTTATTGAAATACAAAGGTTAATCGAAAATAAAATAATAACAGAAAAAGTTATTGCACAAATTGGCTATTCTAGCAGTTTAACAGATGAAATATATCATAAAAGGTTATTTACGATAGAGGAAATGGATTATTATATCAACAATGCAGACATTATTATCACACATGGTGGACCAGGGTCAATATTTTTAGCATTACAGCATAAAAAGATTCCAATTGTTGTTCCAAGAAACCCCATTTATGGTGAACATGTAGATCAGCATCAAATAGATTTTTGTCGTAGGTTATCAAAAGAGAAGAAGATTATTTTAGTTGAAGAAATTAGTGAATTAGCATTCTACATTAATGAATATAATAAAATTGTTCAAGCGATGCCTAACTTAAATCAAAATAATAATTGTTTTGTTGAAAAGTTAGAAAAAGAAATTGAACAGTTATTCAAATAAAAGTTAGGTGAGATTGTTGAAAATACGATTAAATTCTATAATTAGTTATATTTTACCAACTGTTTTTGTATGTCTCTTCTTCCAAAGATTATATGTAAGTAATCCAGAACAATTAGCAAATCGAATATGGATATGTAGTGGTTTAGGTATCATAATTTTATTTATAATTTTTTATGCTTATAAATCCGAAAGAAAAATTGATTTGTTTATTACAATCAGTATATATTTATTACTATTATACTCGTTGATTAGTTTTTTATTTCTAAAAAGACCTATTAATGAATTAATTAAATATTTTATATTTTATATATATATATTTCTAGCATTTCATTCTAGAAATGTTAATTTTAATTTAATTTGTAAGACTTTAATAGTAGTAGGTTTCTTATATTCTATTATTGACTATATAAATAACGTTGAACGTGTTACAGGTTTTATGTGGAGTAGTCCCACAATTTTTTCGTTAATTATACTAACAGCAGCTCTATATATTTATGATAAGAAAAAAGGTTATCAAGATTATATTTATTTATTCATTTCATTTATAATTATCTTTCTAACAAAGTCGCGTACCTCAATAATGTTATTTGGTATAGTTATTATAATTAACTATTTCAGAAAGAAAAGTTGGAGTAGAAGATTTTTTGTTATATGGGTCAGTGCTATATTATGTGGAATAATATTATTGGGAATAAATAATGTTTCTTCTTCTCTAAATATCACACCAATAGAAGTAAGAGAGAATCAAGATCAGAGTGATAAAACACGTATCTCTTTAACGATGATGGGGATTAATGCATTTCAAGTGGATAAAAATAAACAGTTATTAGGGTATGGACTAGGTTACTCTTATAAAGAAATAGGAAAGGGATATCCGTTACACAATGATATTTTAACACTTTTAATAGACTATGGATGGTTAGGATTTTTTATTATATTATTAATAGTTATTATGCGTTTTAGAACTATTAATATAGAAGGATGGATTATTCTATTCTTTTCCTGTATTCATAACATTGTTTTATTTCCTTTACTTCCTTATTTTGTATTATCAATAGCAAGGAAAGGAGATAATACTGATAATGAATAAAATTTGTTTTATATGTCATACACCGCATCATATTAATTTAGCCATGGTTTTAGTTGAGCAAACTGCACAAAATGCAGACATTATACTATATGAAGATTTTAAAATAGAGAAGGATACAAAGAAGAGATTGAATATATTTTTCGAAAATGTTTTCATATTACCCGGCAAAGTTAATGAAAAAAATCAATCATTATTTTTATTACTATTGAAGATAATAAAGGATTCAAGGATAGTGAGAGCTTTTTCATCATCACTAATCAGTTATAAACAGGTATACGTATTTAATGATTATTATATTAAAAATCAATTTTTGTGTAACTATGCAAAACAAAAAGGTGCAACTATAATAGGTGTCGAAGATGGATCCGCTGCTTATTGTAATATAAACATTAGTAGAAATAAACAGATGAAGTTGAGAACATTTGTAGATAAAATACTATATTGGAAGAGTGGATATATATATGAAGACATAAGCTGTTTTGGAACATTTAGTCTGATTTCATACTTCTATGCTTTATTGCCTACGTATATAAGAAAGGAATTAAATAAAGCTAAAATAACTCAAATTGATACAAACAAATATATTGAAATTTTAAAAAGTAATTACTCATTTGAATCTTATAAAATTAAAGATAGTATTGTCGTATTTTTAGATCATAGTAGTTCTATAGAAGATAAGACTTTTTATGAAAAAATGATAATAGATTTGCAAACTAGATATAATAATGTTTTTTTAAAATATCATCCTCGAGAAGATGTGAGATTTATAAATCATCAACTTGTTCGTGAATTAAATCAAAATCATGCTGGAGAACAAATAATATTTAATAGTAAAAATTCAATATTTATAGGTAATTTAAGTACAGTATTTTTAACTGGAATTTTAATAAATCAAAATGATAATGAGTTCATATCTATAAGTGATATGGTTAAAAGCGGTTTGCAAGATGAATATTTAAAACTAGTTCTCCAATCCAATAGTGTAAAATTCCCTATTGATAGCGATAGTTTATTTAGTATTGTGGATAGTAAAGCTAGGGAGTGGTATATAAGTGAGTAATAAATTTGTTAAATCAAGTATTATTTATTTTTTAGGAAACATTTTTTTAAAAGGAATAAACTTTTTTACTCTACCTATTTTTACAAGATTAATGTTACCTAGTGATTACGGTATGTATTCTTTATATTCGGCATCATTAGGAATATTAATGATATTAGTTGGGCTACAAATTCAAGGAACAGTCAGTTTAGCATACACAAATAGAACACAAGAGCAGTTTGATAGCTATGTATCTAATATTACTTTATTTCCTTTTATAGGAGTTTTTCTTTCAATAATCTTAGTAATTCTTGTTCCGTTTAGTAGTGATATATTAAGTGTTCCCTCAAAAGCATATGGGATTATAATGATTTTCCAATCTTTTTTTAATATTATAATTATGATATATCAAGCAGAATTAACGATAAAACAGAAGCCTAAACAGCATTTTATACTATCTATTGTTACTGCCTTAGTAAGTACAGCATTATCTATAGGTTTTATATTAATGTTAAAGGATAACACTTATTTTGCTCGTGTTATTTCAGGAGCCTTAGGTAATTTAATTATTATGATATATATTTATTTGCATCTTTGGAAAAGAATTGATTTTAAGACTTTAAAAAATGATTGGCATTATGGTTTACAGTTATCTCTACCTTTAGTATTTCATAATTTATCTGGACAAATATTAAATGTTGCAGATAGATTTATGTTAGTTCATTATACTAGTGAAGAGGATGTTGCATTATATAGTTTTGCTTATAACCTCGGAATGATTTTACAAATGATTTGGTTATCAGTAAATAATGCTTGGGTACCATGGTATTTTGATAATTTAAAGAGAAAAAAGTTCAATATAATTCAAGAATATTGTAAAGAGTATATTTACTTTTTTACTTTAATCACCATATTACTTATATTAATTGTACCAGAATTAGTGATTATTATGGGAGGAAAACAATATATAGATGCCATATATATTACTCCATTAATTTTATTAGGATATTATTTTGTTTTTTTATATAGTTTTTATGTCAACTTCCAATTTTATAGAGAGAATACAAAGTTGATACCAATAGCAACTATTATAGCTGCAGTTTTTAATATTATATTTAATATTATTATAATACCAAAGCACGGTGTATTAGGAGCAGCTATGTCAACTGCTATTTCATATTTTATTATGCTATTGTTACATTGTATTGTAACTTTATACATTTTAAAGCATAGAGATTTCCCAGAGAGATATGTTTTTATTAGTAGTCTTTTTATCTCGATTCTAGTAAGTATCTCATATTACATTATGAATAGCATCATAATACGATTGATACTTGCTGTATCGGCTATAATGATATATGGGGTGCATATTTTTGTAATATTAATAAAAAAAAGGAGAGATTTAAAGAATGGAATATAAAGATAAAATTTTAGCTATTATTCCTGCCCGTGCAGGGAGTAAAGGGATTAAGGATAAAAATATTATTGATTTAAATGGCAAGCCATTAATTGCTTATTCAATTGAAGCTGCAAAAAAGTCTAAGTATATTGATCGTATTGTCGTTTCAACTGATGGCGAACAAATTGCTAAGGTAGCGAAAGAGTGGGGAGCGGATGTTCCCTTCTTAAGACCTGATTATTTAGCATCAGATACTGCTAAAACGATTGATGCGATGGTGCATTGTATTGAGACTTTAAAAGAGATGGGGGATGAGTACGATTATGTTGTTCTTTTACAACCAACTCAACCTTTGAGAACAGCTAAACATATTGATGAAGCAATTGAACAATTAATTAGTTCTGGAGAAGAAAGTTTAGTCAGTATCTCAAAAGTTAAAGATCATCCGATTTTAATTAGAACACTAGATGATACCGGCCATGTAGTAAATTTATTAAATACATCAAGTACTCAACGTCGTCAAGATTTTCCTGATTATTATAAAGTTAATGGAGCTATTTATGTTAATAAATTAAACGAAAATTTTAATTTAGAAACTAGTTTAAATGATAATCGATTAGCTTATGTGATGAATGAAAAATATGACGTCGATATTGATGAACTATTAGATTTAAAAATTGCTGAGTTAATGTTGACCAATAATTTAAGTCTGAAAGAAAAGGAAAGAAAGGTGAAGCATGGGTGAACGGCTTAACGGGAATTGATATTACGATTGTCATTGTTTATTTATTGGTTGTATTAGCAGCTGGACTATACTTTTCAAAAAGTCCAATGGAAGGAAAGTCTTATTTTAAAGGAGATGGAACGATTCCATGGTGGGTGACATCAGTTTCAATCTTTGCAACATTATTAAGTCCCATTTCCTTTTTATCAATTGCGGGGAACTCATATAGTGGAACGTGGTTATTATGGTTTGCGCAACTAGGAATTTTTATTGCAGTACCATTAACTATTAAATTATTTTTACCAGTCTACAGTAAACTTAAAATTGATACTGCTTATCATTACTTAGAACTACGATATGAAAGTAAAGGTTTACGTGTATTAGGTGCTATTTTATTCATTATTTATCAAATTGGACGTATGTCAATTATTATGTATTTACCATCAATTGTATTATCTCAATTATTAGGGATTAATACTAATTTACTAATTGTTATTATGGGAATTATTGCGATTGTTTACTCATATGGTGGAGGATTGAAGTCTGTTGTATGGACAGATTTTATTCAAGGCGTTGTATTAATAGCCGGTATTTTATTCACATTAGTGTATTTAATTTTCTCTATTGATGGAGGAATTGTTGAAATCTTTAATACTTTATCAATGGATAAATTTTTAGCCCCAAATGAAGTTGTCTTTGATCCAAATATCTTAAAATCAAGTGTTTTCATTATTTTAGTCGGAGCAGGAATTAATACGTTCTCTTCTTATATTTCAAGTCAAGATGTTGTTCAACGCTTTACAACAACAACAGATATTAAAGAATTACGTAAGATGACATTTGGAAATGGATTTTTATCAATCGGAACAACAACGGTTATTTACTTAATCGGAACAGCATTATATATTTTTTATCATCAAAATCCACAGTTATTACAGACAGCACAACAAGATCAAATCTTTGCATCATTTATTGTGTATCAATTACCAGTTGGGGTCTCAGGTATTTTATTAGCGGCGATTTATGCTGCCTCTCAATCAACGTTATCAACGGGGTTAAATTCTGTGGCAACAAGCTGGGTGTTAGATATTCAGGGATGTTTTAAAAAACAAATTTCGACTGAAAAGCAGACTCAAATTGCTAAATTTGTTTCATTAGGTGTTGGAATTGTTTCTATTATTGTTGCTATGATTCTAGCGAATGGAGAAATTAAATCAGCTTATGAATGGTTTAATAGCTTTATGGGATTAGTACTAGGAGTATTAGCCGGTATCTTTGTATTAGGGGTAATCAATAGAAAAGCGACAAAGTTAGGGGCTTATGCAGGATTTATCATATCTGCTATCATTGTGATTAATTTAAAGTATAATCATCCTGAAGTCACATCATGGAGTTATTCTATTGTGACAATTGCCACTTCATGTGTTGTAGGATTTGTTGTAAGTTATATTGAAGAAAAGGTAAAGAGTACAAAGCATAATAAATTAAGTATGACTGAATTTGAACAGGATAAGGGGATTTAGAATGAAAAACTATATGCAAATTGGGAATCGTAAAATTGGTGAAGATTATGCCCCATTAGTTATTGCAGAGATTGGAATTAATCATGAAGGATCGTTAAAAACAGCGTTTGAGATGGTAGATGCAGCTTATGAAGCTGGGGCTGAAGTAATTAAACATCAGACACATGTGGTTGAGGATGAAATGTCAAAAGCTGCAAAAGAAGTGATTCCAGGAAATACAGATGTTTCAATTTATGACGTGATGGCACGTTGTGCATTAAATGAGGAAGATGAGATTAAATTAAAAGAATATGTTGAATCTAAAGGGATGATTTTCATTAGTACGCCATTTTCACGTGCAGCAGCGGAGCGCTTAGAGCGTATGGGAGTTCAAGCTTATAAAATTGGTTCAGGAGAATGTAATAATTATCCATTAATCGATTTAATTGCCTCATACGGAAAACCAATTATTTTATCAACGGGAATGAATGATATTGAAAGTATCCGTAAATCAGTTGAAATCATGGAGAAGCACGGGGTTAAATATTCATTATTACATTGTACTAATCTTTATCCAACACCTGCTCATTTAGTTCGTTTAGGTGGAATGATTGAATTACAAAATGAATTCCCTAATGCCATCATTGGGTTATCTGATCATACGATAAACAACAACGCTTGTTTAGCAGCAGCAGCTTTAGGGGCATCGGTTTTAGAACGTCACTTTACAGATTCAAAAGACCGTCCAGGACCAGACATCGTTTGCTCAATGGATCCAAAAGAATTAAAAGAACTCATTGATGGAAGTGCTCAAATCCAACAAATGCGTGGTGGAAAAAAAGAAGCAGCTAAAGAAGAACAAGTGACCATTGATTTTGCATTCGCCACAGTTGTGACAACAAAAGAGTTAAAAAAAGGTGATGTATTAACTCATGATAACATTTGGGTAAAACGTCCAGGTACAGGTGAAATTAAAGCTGAACACTATGAATCATTAATGGGGCGTGTCATCAATAAAGATATCGAATGTGACGAGCATCTTTCATGGGCTGATTTGGAGGCGTAACAATGAAGAAGATACTTTTTTTAACAGGAACACGTGCTGATTATGGAAAATTAAAATCATTAATGAAAAGGGTTGAAACAGATTCAAATTTTGAATTACACGTCTTTGTAACCGGAATGCATATGTTAAGTAAATATGGATCAACCTATCATGAAGTAGAAAAAGACGGATTCAAAAATATTTATAAATATATTAATCAAAAATCAAGTTCACATGACCAAATGGATATCTCACTTAGTAACACGATTACAGGATTGAGTAATTATTGTGATGAAGTGAAACCAGATTTAATCGTGGTTCATGGCGACCGTTTAGAAGCTTTAGCAGGAGCTATCGTTGGGGCCTTTAATAATATCAAAGTCATGCACATTGAAGGTGGAGAAGTATCAGGAACAATTGATGAATCGATTCGTCATGCGATTACAAAAATGGCTCACTTCCACTTGGTAGCAAATGATGAAGCGAAAAAACGTATTTTACAATTAGGAGAAAAAGAAGAATCAGTCTTTGTTTTTGGATCACCTGATTTAGATATTATGTATTCCGATACGCTTCCCAACATGGATGAAGTAAAAGATAAATACGGAATTCCATTTGAAACATTTAGTATTTTAATGTATCATCCGGTTACCACAGAAGTTGATCAATTACCACAGAAGGTTAAAAATGTGGTCGATGCCGTCATTGAATCAGGTAGACAATATGTTGTGATTTATCCAAATAATGATCATGGAAGTGACGTCATTTTAAAAGAATACAGACGATTTGAAAATCATCCAAACTTCTTAGTTTATCCATCGATGCGCTTCGAATACTTCTTAACGTTACTAAAAAACTGTGACTTCATTATTGGTAATTCAAGTTCGGGAATTCGTGAGGCCTGTGTTTATGGAAAGATGGCGATTGATTTAGGATGCCGTCAAAGTGGGCGTTATAGGGAAGAGACCGTTAATATTCTTCACTGTGACGAAGATACTTCTCAAATTTTAGCTTCTATTCAAGCCGCTCTTCAAACTCATCCGTATTGCGCCTCATATTTTGGAGACGGAAAAAGTGATGAAAAGTTTATAGAGATTGTTAAGAATTCAGCTATCTGGGAATCTGAAATTCAAAAGCGTTTTATTGATGTAGATTTCTAAGATTAATCCATGATTATATTGTGTTTCATTTTATTATTAGAATTAATATACTGTTTCATAAGATAAAACAATATCATTTAAACATTAATTAGATAACATTATTATCACAGATGAATTGAACATTAGCTCACATTATATGTTACTTATATTAGAGAAATTAGGCATATATGAAAGTGAGCTAGTGTTTTTTTCTTTTAAAATTAGAAGCTTTTGTAAACATACGTTTAAAGGAGGAAGAAAATTTGAAGAAAAAAGTAGGAATCATATTATGTGTAATTTTTAGTTTACTAGTCTTAATATTAGGTGGTAGTCTTTTTGCCGCGAATCATTTTTACTCAAAGGTAGAGACGACAGAGTCTTTAAAGCCCGAAGATGTTGGAGTTTCAGAGGGGCTTGTTCAAAAAGAGGAAGAGTCTAATATTGTTAATATTGCTGTTTTAGGGATTGATCGTGATGGTGATGGATCGAATGGTCGTAGTGATGCGATTAAGGTGATTTCTCTTGATATGAACAGTAAAAAGGTGAAGCTGACTTCGTTTCAGCGTGATACATTGATTTATATTCCTAATCCTGAAAATGATTTTGATAAGTTAAATCATGCGTATTGGTATGGAGGCGCTCCATTAACGTTAAAGACGTTAAATTATAATTTTGATTTAGATATTACGCGTTATGTGGCGTTTAATTTTGATGCGATTGAGCATATTATTGATACGATTGATGGAATTGAGCTAGATGTTCATGAGAATGAGTTAAAGGTGACGAATGATTATATTAAAAGTTTAAATTCTGCATCTTCTAATGATGTTGATGCTCCTTATTTAACTAAAGGTGGATTACAAACTTTATCAGGTCGACAAGCGATGGCATATATGCGTAATCGTTATGTGGGTGATGATTTTGATCGAATGAATCGTCAGAACAAAGTTATGGAAGCGATGATTGATAAAGTGATGAATCAAAGTTATACGGAACTATTAGGCTTGCTAGACGCTTGTTTACCTTATGTGGAAACGAATTTAACGATGAATGAGATGATTAGTTTTGGAACAAAAGTTTTAACATTTGACTTAAAAAATATTGAGCAAACACAAATTCCAGCTTCTGATAATAAAAACAAAACGGTAAGCTATAAAGGATATAGTCCGCTTTATGTCATGAATAGTTATCAGGACTTAGTACGTGATGTGCATGCGTTTATTTATAATGACACTGAGTATCAGCCCTCACCAACTGTCATTGAGACTGAGGCGGCAATCTATGAAACGTTTGGACGAGTTGAGTAAAGTAAAAAAGGAACCTTCGAGGGAAGGTTCCTTTTGTTATGTATTAAGCTTGTTTTAATTCTTTTAAGTAGGCAATGACTTGATCTTTTAAGTCATCGCGGTTTAATGAGAAGTCAATGGTTGCTTTAATGAATCCGAATTTATCTCCAACATCGTAGCGTTGTCCTTCGAAGTCGTAAGCGTAAACGGCTTGACGGTCCATTAAGCGGTCGATCGCATCTGTTAATTGAATTTCACCACCAGCTCCAGCTTCTTGTGTTTCTAACATTTCAAAGATTTCTGGAGTTAAGACGTAGCGTCCCATCACGGCTAAATTAGATGGTGCTTCTTCTTGTTTTGGTTTTTCAACCATTCCAGATAATTTCACCATACGCCCCTCTGGTTGATGTGATTTTGATGGCTTCATGATTCCGTACTTAGAAACGTCCTCATCAGCTACGGTTTGAACCCCCATAATTGAGCATCCATTTTTCTCATAGGCTTGAATTAATTGTTTTGTTGCTGGGTTTTCATCGTTCACCACGATGTCATCTCCTAATAAAACAGCGAATGGTTCATTTCCAATGAAGGTTTTCGCACATAAAATCGCATGTCCTAATCCTTTTGCTTCTTTTTGGCGTATGTAGTGAATTTGAGCCATATTTGAAATGTTTTGTACCATTTCAAGCATGTCAGTTTTTCCTTTTTTGGCTAACGTATCTTCAAGTTCATAGGATTTATCGAAATGATCTTCAATTGAACGTTTTGTTGAGCTTGTGACGATTAAGATTTCTTCGATGCCTGAAGCAATCGCTTCTTCAATAATGTATTGAATCGTTGGTTTATCAACGATTGGTAACATTTCTTTTGGTTGTGATTTTGTCGCTGGTAAAAAGCGTGTTCCGAATCCCGCTGCTGGAATCACGGCTTTACGAACCGGTTTTCTCATAACTCTCTAACTCCTTCTCTTTTTCCCATAAAGATAGGTAAATTATATCATGTATTTACAAATTTGCCTATATTTAGTTGGGTTTAAAAGTGAAATTAAAAGTTCTATTTTTCATTGTTTTGCATAGGGTTAAAGTAGTGGAAATAAAAATGAAAAGCATCATACGTATAAAGGTCTGGGTTTTGAAATAGAAGTGCATTGGACGTTAAGTGATGAAGATTTTTTAATTCATTTAATTTTAAATTATGATATTACTCCTTGGATGAAATAGCATCCTAATTTAAGTTGATCATATATATTGAAAATCAACTAAATCTATTAAAGCTAACTGGATTTTCATTGTATTTACTGTATATTTGTCATCTTTAACTTAATCTTGAGTTAAGCGAGAGATAAATGATTGAATCGATAGAGGAGTCAGTTGTTTATACATTTGTGTGCTTTATTTTTTCAAATGACATCCATATAAAACGCAAGTTGCAATAACAGTTTAGAAATAATTTAGCTTGTAAGAATAATCAGATAGGTTCTATGTTAGGACATATACAATTATGATTTCCTTCATTGAAGTATTTAGCAAATTATTATGATTATGCTCATCGTTATCTTCTTACCTATCACTTAGATTCATTGATGGGAAGACCGTGCATCCGTTTAGATTATACACTTGTTCAGAAAATCATGACTTTTTTTCAATCACCTAAGCTTCTCAAGCAAAAAACGTCTTTGTTAGTCGATGAGGTTTAAATAGACAAGTCTTCATGAGGTGTGATACGCTAGATAAGAAGTGTATGAAACAGAAATGAAGAAGGAGCGAATATGAAACAAGTGTTTTTATGTTTAACTATTGGTTGGATGTGTTTTATTTTTTATCAAGGATCAAGACAACTTGATGAGTCTTATAGTCAGAGTGACGTGATTGTTGATCAAGTTATGGAAATGATTGAAACCGTTCAAGAGACGTTTAAGGAAAAGTACGAATCAACTGAAACAAATCAAATGGCAACGCCAACGCCTGAACATCAAGTGGATGAAACTGCCTTAGCAAAAAAGAAATTTCGAAAAGATATTGCCTACGTCATTCGTAAAAGTGCCCACTTTTTTGAATATGGACTGTTGGCTATGTTATTAGCGATTGATTTTTATTTAATAAAACAATCGAGATTGAATATTGTCATTTACTCTTTGTTTATTACCTTATTGTGTGCAGTTGGGGATGAATTTTATCAATCTTTTATCGGTCGAGGGAGCAATGTTCGCGATATTGTCATTGATTTTAGTGGGGCATTATTTGGAATTGCTTGTGTTGGAGTGGTGTTAGGATTGATTAAATCTTTAAAATCAAAAGGCATGAAATCTTATTAGGATTTTATGTCTTTTTAATAATAATGAGAAAGTGGGATGCAAGTTATATCTCTTTTTGACACATGATGTATTTTACGAGGGTTTAGAGGTTATTTAGATTCATTTATAGATATTTTTTGAAAAAATTATTTTTGTATTTTACAAGGAAAGCTAGAGTTAGTCTATTGTGAATGTATTGGGTGTGACCCCAAAAGTGGTAAAGCGTTGGTTTTATCGCTTATGTGAGCAATATCGTGTTAGTAAGGTGGAAGCGAATCAGCGAGCACTAAATGCTACTTTATTAGAAGAGGTTTAGGATTATCAAGGTTGGTTAGTATTAGAGCAGTTTTTCCCTATTTATTGCATTATATTAGCACGCTTAAAAGAAGTAGAATCGATTATAAGTCGTATTACATTGAAATATCGGTTGAAGAGACTGAATCAAAAAGTTTTTTAATTACGAGGCGTGACAGTTATTGTCGCGCTTTTTTTGTCAGGAAGTTTGAGTGTTTGTCCGCCTGTGACGATGGCAGCGGGGTTAGCTAAAAGAAGACAGAAGTAGTGCGATTTTTTGGTAATGATGTGGCAAATTTCTAGGTGTAAGCTGTGATATTCTCGTGTTATCGAGGATGGTGGTTGTTGGTGAAGCGGTATGTAGTGGTATTAGGGTTGATTGTTTTAGTAGGTTGTGAGGGAAAGTTAGCGAATCAAGCTGTTAAAGAAGCGAAATTAGCGTTTGAGGAAAAGTCGTATGATCATGCAGTTGGTTTATTAAAGTTAGCAAGTGATGAAAGTTCAAATAAAAAGTATGAAATCTGGTATGAGCAGGGTGAGGCCTTTTTAGAGATGATTGATTATGATGAACTCGAAGACTTTGATAACTTATTATTAGCGTGGACGGATTTGAATTTGGTAGATAGTAAGCCCAGCTTTGTAAAAGAAGAAGCGATTGCATACATTAAAGGTAAACTCAGCGAGGTAAAAGAATTAGCGAGTAGTACCTTAGAAAGTCGGGAGATCAAAGAGGTCATGGAGTTGATTCGCTTGATTGAAAAACGAATGGGGACATTAAAAATGTTTGAAAGTGAAATTGAGGAATTAATCAATTTAAAACAAGAGATGGAGGGGTAACATGAAGCGGAGTCTATCGAATGTATTCCTGATGTTATTGTCATCGATGAGTTTAATGGCATGTACCAATGATTTAGAGATTCAAGAAGAGGCAGGAATCCAAGCGATAAGTTTAGATGAGACAACACAAGCCGTTGGAAAATCTTTAAGTCATTCAACAATTGAAGAGGAACTTGCTTATATTGAGATGTTAGTTGGGGTAGAAGAGTTACATGCCGCGAAAGTCGCCTTAAATGGATTTTTATCTGAATTAAATGGACCTGTTGGAACGGAGGAACAACTTATTCGAATTAGTCAATTAAAAGACGTTTTGAGTGAAGTTGAAGTCAGTGAAGATGGGACACATAATCATACGTTTACAGCTGTCGATGCGGTCGCACTTGCGATGGAGCGTTATGGGACAGATGATGAGGATATTATTTATATGTACGACGATAACCACGAGCATTATGGTGAAGATCAAATTGGGTATTATGTGGCTTTAAAATCAAAAGTCTTACAAGAAAAAGAGGGCGGCGATGGAATTGTCCTACTTCTTTTTGTGGGAGACGATGGTAGCATCACTGAATTATAAGTGGGAGATTCCCACTTTTTTTTATGAAATGAAGAGTTCAATAAAAGTAACATTTATCAGTTCATCGTCTGCTTTATTTCGTATAAGTTTATTTTAAGAAGTAAATAATAGGTTTGCTGATAAAGTGCAAAAAAAGTTTATAAATAGCATTGACATTATTAAGATTCAAATCTATAATAATATCAGTAACAGTTACTAGTTTTAAAAAGGAGGAATTAACATGTCATTAATCGGTACTCATGTTGTTGATTATAAAGTTCAAGGTTATCAAGCTGGAGATTTTAAAGAATTTACATCAGAAGCTGCAAAAGGAAAATGGGCAGTCTATGTATTCTATCCAGCGGACTTCACATTCGTTTGTCCAACTGAATTAGGAGATTTAGCGGATAAATACGAACAATTCAAAGAAATTGGATGCGAAGTTTACTCAGTATCAACAGATACACACTTCGTACATAAAGCATGGGCAGATGCCTCAGAAACAATCGGAAAAATCAAGTATCCAATGTTAGCCGATCCAACTGGAAAATTAACTCGTGGATTTGATGTAATGATTGAAGAAGAAGGAATGGCATTACGCGGAAGCTTCGTTGTCAATCCAGAAGGTGTTATTAAAGCATACGAAATACATGACAATGGAATCGGACGTGACGCCGATGAATTATTACGTAAAGTACAAGCCGCACAATTCGTTGCAGCACATGGTGACCAAGTCTGTCCAGCAAAATGGAAACCAGGACAAGAAACATTAACACCAAGCTTAGACCTAGTAGGGAAATTATAATATAAAAGGTTGAGAGTTGCGATTAGTCTGCTCGTAAAAGTCGTCGAAACTGATAGTGACTCCTTAAGGAGTCGCTAGACAGTTTTAGACTTTATAGAGAGACTGCAACTCGAAACTAGATTATATAAAGAGTTGAGTTGAGCGCTTAGATGATCGTAGGGGTTGAATCTTTTGCCAATCTTTATAAAAAAAGATTGAGCGGAAGAGAAACTTCATAGAACATCTGCTCAACGAAACTGGATTGGAGCATGCCACCTGGTTCAAGCCGCAAGTTGACTTTATAGATTCCCTATGATGTGTTAGCATCTTTCCTTAATAGGTAGAGTAATTAAAGATTGCCACTCGAAGCTAGATTAAGTAAAAAGCTGCCCTAAAGGATAAGACTATCTAAATTCTAACGAATAGATGTCTAAAAACCAGTGAGGAGTTTGTTCGTGGGGCCCCATCATTTACGAAGTAAATGTATCTCCCACTAATAGGGCTTTAGATTTTTATTTTTTATAAAGTAAGTATATTTAGTCTAGATAATTTTTAAAGCATTTAATTTAAGAATAAGGATTATACTATTAATTTTAGATAGTTTATCCTTATTCTTATATAGTATAATAAGGAAAGTTATGGATGTGTCATGAAAGGATATCATTAGAGGTCCTTTGATTGCTATGCATAACTGAGTCAGTAGGGAATAAAGGTTGTTGTGAACTGTTTATTTCATTTATATAAGGAGGAAGTTAAGATGAAAACTATTTATGATGTCATTGTGATTGGTGGAGGAGCAGCAGGGATGTCTGCTGGGATTTATTCAGGACGCGCTAAAATGAAAACGTTAGTGTTAGAGCAAGGTTCTGTGGGGGGACAAGCTAAGACAACAAATGAGATTGTGAACTATCCTGGTGTTCGTCACACTACAGGCCCTAAATTAATGGAAGAGATGCATCTTCAAGCGGAAGACTTCGGAGTAAAATTTGCTCAGGCTGAGGTATTAGAAGCTAAATTAGAAGGTGAAATCAAAGTTTTAAAAACAACAAACGGTGATTATGAAACTCGTTCAGTGATTATCGCAACAGGGGCAACACCTCGCACTTTAGGGTTCCCAGGTGAAGCTGAATACCGTGGACGTGGAGTCGCTTACTGTGCAACATGTGATGGAGAATTCTACACAGGATTAGAAGTATTCGTCATCGGTGCAGGATTCGCAGCAGCTGAAGAAGCGATCTTTTTAACTCGTTTTGCTCGTAAAGTAACAGTGATCGCTCGTGAACCAGAATTCACATGTGCAAAAACAATTGCTGATAAAGTATTAGCTCATCCAAAAATTGAAGTTAAATTCAACACTGAAATCGTTGAGGCAACAGGAGATGAATTATTACGTCGCGTGAAGTTCATCAACAATCAAACTGGGGAAACTTTTGAACACGTGGCAGCTGAAGACGAAACATTCGGTATCTTCATCTTCGCAGGATACGTGCCACAAACTAAAGTATTCAACGGTTTAGTTGATATGGATAAATGGGGATACATCATCACTGATGAAAACATGCACACAAGCGTTGAAGGGGTCTATGCAGCAGGAGATTTACGTCCGAAAGTATTGCGCCAAGTTGTTACAGCGGTTGCGGATGGAGCCATCGCTTCATTAGAAGCTGAAAAATATGTGGCTCATGAAAAAGAACGTTTAGGAATTGTTGAAGAAGAAATCGAAGAAACACCACAACCCAAATCCGCTGCTGAGTCTGCACCACAAGCTAAACAAGTGGCACAAGGTGGACGCTCTGCGTTATTAAATGATGCCTTACGTGGACAAATCGCAACAGTACTTGGACGTATGGAAAACAACGTGACATTAGTGACAATTGTTGATCCAACAAATGGGAAATCAATTGAATTACGTGACTTAGTCATCGATATCGCTGACTTAGGTGATAAATTAGAGGCCGTTGTTAAAACAAAAGGTGAAGATGCAGCCTTAGAAGCAAAAGTAAATGCTGACAAATTCCCAGTTGTGGCATTCCTTGATAAGGATGGAAACTACGCTGGAGTTAAATTCCACGGAGTACCTGGTGGACATGAGTTAAACTCATTCTTATTAGCCATCTATAACTTAGCTGGACCAGGACAAGCCTTAGATGCATCAGTTTTAGAAGCAATCAAAGCGGTTGATAAAAAAGTTAACATCAAAGTAGCTGTTTCATTATCATGCCACTTATGTCCAGACGTCGTTGTTGGAGCACAACGTATCGCCATCGAAAACCCTAACGTAGAAGCTGAGATGTTAGATATTGCCAACTTCCCAGAATTAAAAACAAAACATAAAGTCATGTCAGTACCATGTATGATCGTTAACGATGAAAAAGTAACATTCGGATCAAAATCAATCCAAGATATGTTAAACTTCATTGCTTAATTTAATTAATGAGTGTCCGGCATAAAATCGATGTTCTTTCGGTTTTATGCCGGATTTTTTTTAGTGATGTAAAAAAAAGAAAAATAATGTAAAATATATACTGTATAGAAAGTTAATTTGAAATAAACTCAGATTATTTAGGAGGAATGAAAGGATGAGTATAAGTAAACTTGTACTTGGGCTTGTTGTGTTAGTCACTGGATTATTTGCAAACTTATCTGTTCTAGCCTTTGAGGGAGATACTTATAATTGGGCGAATGAATCTTTATATATATAAACAGAAATG
>NZ_JAMQUU010000030.1:0-40669 GCF_025594975.1 Turicibacter sp. T129
ACATTTCTGTTTATATATATATAAATAGTATAAAGTAGGTATATTTTGCAATGGCTGTAAATTAGTTACTTGATTATTATTTAGATTCAATAGTGTTACATTTTTTAAATTAGCCAGTGGTGCAATATCTTCTATGACGTTATCATTTAATAATAATATCTTTAACTTAGTTAAGTTACTCAGGGGAGTTAAATCCTGAATATTATTTTCATGTAACTTTAAGAATGTGACATTTTTAAAATACTGTATTCCTTCTAAATTACTAATACCCGCCTGACTTAAATCAAGGGTTTGGGGTGCATTCTCAGCTTCTGCTATGGAAATCTCATCATTTGGTGATTTTCCTAATTGACGTAAAAGAGCAACTTTTAAATCTGAGTCTGGAAATTGAATGACATCACTAGCTTGAATACTGAAAGAAAAAATTAACAATAGACTAAAAATACTTATCATAGTAGATATTTTTTTCAACATGTATTGTTCCTACCCTTCACAAGAATGTTATTTTTAATATGTTAATTTTAAAGTAACCTTATGAATGAATTTAAAAAAAGGAGTCAAAAATGACTCCTTTTATGCTTCAATTCTTAAATTCTTATAGTAATATTTTTTATCCTCATCTGTAATTTCACGAAGAACACGACATGGATTTCCAACTGCAATTGAATTAGCTGGAATATCTTTTGTAACAACACTTCCTGAACCAATGACACAGTTATCCCCAATTTTAACACCTGGATTAACAACTGTATTCCCGCCAATCCAAACATTATTTCCAATCATAATTGGTAAAGCATATTCATATTCTTGATTACGAGGCTCATGGTGAATCGGATGTCCTGCTGTAAATAAGCTAACATTCGGAGCAATAAGTACGTTATCCCCAATTTTAACTTTGGCACAATCCAGAATCGTTAAATTATAGTTCGCATAAAAGTTATTTCCAATTTCAATGTTATATCCGTAATCACAGCGAAATGGCGGTTCAAAGTAGAAATTTTCCTTTGTTTGACCTAATAACTCACGTAACAAATTATGACGCTCTTCAACGAGTACTGGATTCATATTATTAAATTTGAACAAGACTTGCTTTGCATATTGGCGCTCTTTTACTAATTGCTCTTCACTTCCTAAGTATGCTTTTCCAGCTAACATTTTATCTTTTTCAGTCATCTATCTTACCCTCCAATGCTAGTGTTTAACTACATGAATTTCTCCGTACCTTACTCTACGTAGCTCGGTTTTATTTTAATATTAGTTTTCCTCTTTATTTTTCTTTAATTATTTTAGTGGGGTTTGCATCTGCTACAAATATCATGCTATCATAAAGTATCGCAGGAGGTTGAAACATTCGGTAAGTCGGAGGAAGGATACGCATAAACCAAGAATAACCTTCTCCAAGAGTACCCATATAGATGTATTGAGAAATTAGTTCAGCTAGTTCCGAATTTCCCGGGACATTTTCAAAATCCAACCAGCAAATATCTAACCCAGCCATTTTTGCTGTTTTAGCCAATGGATTATGTGAGTAAAATACTTGATTTGTGCGTCTTTTAGAAGAACGCGTTGGCATATTGCAACGGGTCCTATAGAAATCTGTACCTATTACATAGTAACCATCGTCTGTTTCATTTGAAAGTAATTTACCCATGGAATCAAAGCTACCCCATTTAGCCACATGACTGTTATGACCTGTAACAAAGATACGCTCGTAACCTCTCTGTTGCTCTTGCTGTAATATCCATTGGACATTTTCAGCCATAAATCTATCTCTTAATGTACTGCCATCTGTATCTGTTAGGTCTTGAAGTTCACAATATTGCAATAGCATATCTGCAAAATGTATTGCTTTAGTAGAATCGTTCTTCCCCTTAAGTTCATTTTTGACTTGATTTATGATTTCCATTCGAGTAAGGTAATCGTATTCACTACTCCAATTTTCGCCATCCATAAGTTTTTGTAAAATAGTGGTATCTACGCCCAGTTCTTTGCATGCTTCATTTAAGAATTGAAAACTGTAATAGATTCTTTGCATATCAGATCCGTAAAAGCGAAGGTCTTCGCCTTCCGCCGCACTTTCATTATACTGTTTCATATACGAAATAAGCTCAGCCATCTCATCCGTGCGATATATAGCAAAACCAATAGCCGCTGCTGCTTCTTGAGCAGTTCCTTCTCCACCATGTATGTATCGATTTACTTGCTCACAGCCACCATAGTCCCCCTCAAGCACAAACGCTCTCACACCATAGTCTTCCACCATTTGTTTGAATACATCAAGCTTAAGCTGTTGGAATTCTACATTCCCGTGTGTAGCCTCTCCTAAGGCTATTATTTTAGCATTTTCTGGTATTGTAATATCTTCCACAGATTGTGCATATTTAGCAAACTCTTCTGGATTTGCATTTTCTCCTGTACTAAATCCGCCCAAGTGCATAAATATGAATGCCGCCAAAACTATTACTCCTAATAGTCCAAAGACTATATACCATATCTTAGAGTGTTTTGTTCTTTTTTTCATAACTAATATTTCCCCTTGTTATTAATATGAATTTCTCTACGTCATACTTATCATATCTAGTGTACTTCGTGTAATAGTTCTTCAGCAGAGATTTTAAATAATCTTGCAAGTGCAATTAAATTTGAGGTACTTGGATCAGATGTTCCATTCTCCCATTTAGATACAGCTTGTCTGCTTACACCTATTGCCTCTGCAACAAACTCTTGAGTCATATTACGGTCTGTTCGATGCTGTTTTAAAACTTCACCAAGAGATTTTCTGATGATTGATTTTTCTTTTCTAACATCTCCTGATTTTATATATTTAATTAGTGCTTTCATGATAAGTATACCTACACCGATAAAACATATTATAACTGTCAGTCCAATAAGAAGTATGCCTCCAAAAATAGCTACTCCTAAAAAATCAAGTTTCATACTATCAACTCCTTTCTTAGGTTTACTATAACAATATTTTCTGGTTTACACCACCAACTATCTCGCTATTCTAAGTTGCACTTTGGTTGCAAATATAAAATAGTGTAAATTTCAATATTATTTTACTCCTTTCCTATCAAAGTTTAAGTACTCAGACTTAATATAGAAATTAAATGCAAATAAAAAAGCACTCCATCCCTCAAAGATTAGTTCTAATTTTTATTTACTTGATACGATAGCTCTAAAGCAAAAGTAATTCGCCGACGCAGTTGCTCAAATAAATACTCTAAGGATGCTTAGTGTTGACGCACTAAGCATTTTTTATTTATATAATTATTATATTATGTTTAAACCTAAAATAAGATATAAGTTTTCTAATTAAAGCGTGCTCCGTTACTTGTGATACGGTTCATCATAACATATCCCTATATATGCAACAATAGTTGCTGTAAAATCAGTAACCCGATACAGAAAAAGGCACCCTAATAGGGGTACCTTGAATTAATCCATATAATTATTTGTTTCAGTGGGTAAACCTTTATATCGTAAACGTGCTTCAATAATATCCTTAATAATTGAATAAATGACTGCAAACATCGGAACTCCAATGATCATTCCTACTAATCCAAACAGTTTTCCTGCAACTAAAATTGCGAATAAAATCCAGAAGGCTGAAATTCCAATTGAATCTCCTAAGATTTTAGGTCCAATAATATTTCCATCGACTTGTTGAATCACAAGAACAATGACTAAGAACCACAATGCTTGGATTGGAGATACGAATAAAATGATAATGGCTGATGGGATTGCACCAATAAATGGTCCGAAAAATGGGATAATATTCGTAATCCCAATAATCACTGAAATTAATAAGACATACGGCATCTTAAAAATAGCTAAGATGATAAAGGTTAAAATCCCAATAATCAATGAATCAACAATTTTTCCACCGATGAACCTACCGAATGTTAAATTAGTACGATTCGCCAAGTCTAGAATAATTGTTGTATGCTTTTCATTAAATAACGATGTCACAACTTTTTTTCCTAGTCCAAAGAATTTTTCCTTGTCCATTAATAAGTAAATAGAAATGATAATACCTAAGACAATATTCCAAATACTTGAGGCAATAGACATCACAGCATTTCCGACAATCGGTAAAACGTTTGTTAACAACTGAATTACCCAGTTTGTAATCTCTGCGAATTTTTCACTAATGAGTGTCATATATTCTTGATTAATATTCATTTCTTGCAACTGCGTATCAACAATAATAGTTAGCTCTTTAACATATCGTGGAATATCGTTAATTAATCCACGGACACTTTCAATTAATTGTGGAAGAACAAATTGCATAAAGACATATAATATAATTCCTGCGGTAATATAAGAGAGTAAAATCCCTAGACCTCTTATCGATGACTTTTTAACTTTATTTAGCCCTCTCATTTTAAATACTTTATTTTCATAAAACTTAAGAATAAAGTTTAATAAATACGCAATAATGAATCCGATAATGAAGGGTTGAAAAATACCCATAATTTCATTTAACTTGCCTGCAAAGCTTTCAAGCTTTGAGATAATATTATAAAAAATAATACTTAAACTCACAACAATAAACGCATATACTGCAATCGTGTTATATTTCTTATTCCAGTTGAATTTCATATGTCCTCCTTATGACTTTTTAATTAGTCTTCCTAATCCGCTATCTAATTATAATTATATATCATAAATAAGGTAAAACTTATACCTATGTTCCTATATTTCTACTATTTTTCTATATATGTAAAAAACCACCTTTGGGTGGTTTTTATTATTTCAATTTAATAGCTCCAGATAATACATCATATCCTGTATAAGCTAAAGCAACTGCAGCTGTTATTAAACGATCATGAGCGAAATCTGTTACCGTTGCATCAACCATTTGTTGAGAATGTCCTGTAATTTCACAATCAGCAATTCCGATATACGGATGGATAGTTGGACATACATTACTAATGTTTCCAATATCTACTGATCCTGTTCCTTTACGATGTTTATGAATCTCTGTAATTCCTAATGAACGAAGGTTTTCGTTAAATGTTTCTGAAAGCACAGCATTTGTTTTTAAATCATCATATGATAACTCATAGTTGCTTACTTCTAAAGTTGCTCCTGTCATTAAAGCAGCCCCTTGAGCAATACCTAACACTTTTTCCTTAACAACTGCTAAATATTCTTTAGTTGCTGCGCGGATATAAAACTGTGCTGTTGCATGTTCAGGTACAATATTAGCAGCAACCCCACCATTAGTAATAATTCCATGCATTCTTACATCTGGTGTCACATGCTGACGTAAAGCATCTACTCCATTAAATAATTGAATCACTGCATTTAAAGCATTAATCCCGTTTTCAGGAGATGCAGCTGCATGAGATGGACGACCTGTATAATCAAACTGTAAAGCTTCCATCGCTAAAGATGTTCCACTTTCTGTCGTGAATCCCGAAGGGTGCACCATCATAACAGCATCCATCTTGTTAAACAGTCCAGCCTCTGTCATAGTCACTTTTGCTCCATTTGTTTCTTCGGCAGGTGTCCCGAACACATAGACTTTTCCACCGATTTCATCGATAACTTTACTTAAGGCAACTCCAGCCCCGGCACTGATTACACCAATCATATTATGACCGCATCCATGTCCTAGTTCAGGTAAGGCATCGTATTCACAAAGGTATGCCACTGATAAACCTGGTTTCCCACTATCGTATACAGCCTCAAATGCAGTGTCTAACCCTGCCACTGGGCATTTAATTTCGAAATCATGTTCTTTTAAAAAGGTTGTTAATTTTTCAACTGCTTTGTATTCTTGATTCCCTAATTCCGGATTATCATGAATAAAGCGATTCATGTCTACTAAACGTTCTTTTAATGATTCCCCGATTGATAATAATTCTTTTTTCATTATACTGTCTCCTTATGACCATCCCATTAAGATGGCAATTGTAATAAAGATAATTGCTAATCCACCAAAAATTAATTGAACTGGCCAAACCCATTTAATCCATTTTGCCCATGGAATTCCCGCTACACCTAAACAAGCCATTAAAACAGCACTTGTTGGGAAGATAGCATTTGAGAATCCATCACCAAATTGGAAAATTAAAATTGAAGTTTGTGGTGTAATACCAACTAACTCACCAAGCGGTGCCATGATTGGCATCGTTAAAGCAGCTTGTCCTGATCCCGATGAGATAAAGAAATTGATAAACATTTGAACAAAGAACATCACATATCCAGCAACTAACGATGGCAATTGTCCAATGAAGTTTGATAAGTTATAAAGAATCGTATCAATAATTTGTCCGTCTTGAGCAATGATAACAATTGCACGTGCAAATCCAACCACTACTGCTGCACTAATCATATCTTTTGCTCCATGAATGAATGAATTGGCCATATCATCTAAACTTAAACGCCCAATGAATCCACAGATAATTCCCGTTGCAAAGAAAATAGCCGCAATTTCTGGAATTCCAAATCCAAATTGTAAAACACCTATAACGATAGCAGCTAAACATACTAAGATAGATGCTAAAATAACTTTATGTTTGAATGTGAATGGTAAATGTTCAGATTCTGCGTCTTCTAACTCCTGACGACGTACCTGATCAATTTCGTAAACTGGACTTAATTGTGGATTACGTTTAATACGGCGTCCATACCACATTAAATATAAAATTGAAGCTACTGTTGTAACCGCCCAGATGATCGTGCGGAATCCAACCCCTGTTCCTGCTGGCACCTGTGCGATACTTTGAGCAATTCCTACCGAGAATGGATTTAACATGGCTGTTGCGAATCCAACAATACATCCCATATAAGAAATTGCCATCGCCATAATACTATCGTATCCTAAGGCTAAACATAAAGGAATAAGCATCGCAATAAATGGAATAGCTTCTTCCGTCATTCCGAAGATGGCCCCACCTAATGAGAATAATCCCATAATAACCGGAATCATTAACATTTCTTTTCCTTTAAATGATTTAACGGCATTTGTAATTCCAGCATCAATAGCACGTGTTTTTGTAATAATTGCAATTGATCCGCTAACTACAAATAAGAAAGCAATAATTTCTGCCGCTCCTACAATTCCATGAATTGGGGCTTGTAATACACTAAATAATCCTTGTGGGGTTTGATCAACATAAGCGAATGAACCATCAACAACGACTGTTTTCCCTGCATCATTGACGATACGCTCATATGTTCCTGCAGGTAAAATCCATGTTGCTAATGCTACGATAACTAAAATAAATGTAACAATGACTAAAGTATGAGGGACTTTAAATTCTTTTGTCTCCTCTTTACCATCAACTCTTGGTTTTCTTAAACTAAGCATATTTTTTTCTCCCTCTTATTTTAAATTTTAAATAGTGTTTAGTTGAAAGAGGCAAATAAAAAAAGCCTTGAGCCATTCACTCACGACCTTCAGAAAAGAACAATAGATCATCCTTATTTCCGATTCTCAAATGATAGCTCTCCACGATTATTGGGACGACTCTAATCAAAACATTCAAAAAGTCCTGAGGCCATTCTCAAGACTTTTATCATATAACCGTACTAAGTTAGGATGATTTAAATCCGGAATGATAGCCCTCCACAATAATAAATTGTGACAATGTTAAATATCTTCTACTTAACACCAGCTCTATAACCTTAAAGTATCAGTTATAGGCTTCGGCGAGAATCCCTTTCCTATCGCGTCAACATCTTCACTCTTCGATAGTACTCTTAATTACCGCACCTCTATCTAAAACCTATTTAATTTACAATGTCATCTTATCTTATTTTATACTCAAAAACAACATTTTTTTATTAAATAGTATAAGAAACACTTATTTTTTATTATTAAAACATTAAAATTTTATATAAATTAGTTATAAATACCATATAATGTTGAAATTAGCATTTTATTATTTGATGCTTGTTTTATCATTCTCTATTTTATAATCATATAGTTTAAAAGAAGACTATTTCGTTTATTTTTTAAATATTAATGTGTATTCATGATGATTTAAGGCTTTATTTTTTTGAATATTTTTAATGAAACATAAAAAGCTGTTGCTACCCCTAACAACAGCTTTCTACGTACCCTTGTAATGATGAACGACACTAATCTTAATTAGAGTGTATAACACTCTCCCTAATTAATGATAGATATAGAAACTTATTTTATATCGATTTTATTTGTAAGACATTTCAAATATGATGTGATTCTTCCAAGATTTCATCTAAATTGACTAAGTCAATTGGATAATCTTCTAAACTAATTTTATTATTAGTTGAGTTATTCGGAGTATCATTTACTTTCGTATCCGGAATGTACTTATTCTTTTGATCGATACAAAATGATAATCGTAATAAATAAATCATCCGATGCATTTGATAATCGTTAAATTTATTCACTACTACGTCCTCCTGTTTCCATAACTATTATAAGTAGTTATTTATTGTATAATAAAGAAAAAAAAGGTCACAGATTTATTAAAAAATCTGTGACCTTTTACGTAATAGCATCAAGTAAAATACGGTATTCATTTAAATCTTTCTGTTGACCAAGAACATCATCCATAATCCTTTTATATAATCGATTTTGAAATTTCGTATAAATAAACTCATCTAATATCTCTTTATCAACTAATTTTTGAATATCCTCTAACAAAATCAACATGGATTCAAAGTCTTGAGTTTCCAAATATAAATCTAATCCCCACTCTAAAGTCGCCTCTTGTTGTTCAAAAGAACCTTTATGAAAAATAATATCTTTAACCTCGACTAATAGACTATGAGCTTTTTCATAATTGCCTATTCTAAAATAAACTTCGCCCATCAAACATTTGGTAATCGAGCGTTGCTTAACTGTTTCACGGAGAGGGAGTGCTATCTTTAAACAATCAAGTGCTTGTTGATATAGTCCTGAGTCTTTAAAGCTATAGCCTAAATTATGATAAGCATAACCCAAATAGTCTTCATAAAAAGGATTATTAATCAATTCGAGTAGTAACTCTCTTCCTAACTCATCTCGACCTTGTCTTTTTAAAATAGTCGATTTAATTAAATACGCTGCCGCTTTAGGCTGTAGATATTCATTTTGTTCTAATACAGGAATAATCCACTCTAAACTTTTTTCATACTTGGCTTGATTTAAATAACAAAGAGAAATGTAATATCGAATGCGATTAATATTTCTCCCCCTATCACCCTCCTGACAATTAATAGACAGTTGTAAGATAGAAATAGCTTCTTGATATTGCCCTAATGTAATATAATTAGTTCCTACTACTTCATATAAAGAAGCAGGATTTTTAGTAACCTGGATACAGTAGCCGATTGCCTTTAATAAATGAACATTAGCTGCTAATAACTCATCATTTTTAACATAGTGTAATCCAAGTAATGTTTCTATTTTAATTTTATATTCAATTAAATCAAAATCCGATGCAATCTTATTAAAAGTTTCATATTGATTTAAGGCATCTTGAAGATTACAATGCTGCTCTAACCATTCTCTTGCTTGTTCAACAGGTGATTTTATAAACTCATTATAGGAATAGTATTGTTGATAGTCACAATTACTCAATTCACAAATTGCATCATAAACATTTCTTAACATATTTTCATTTAAGGAGCGCTTCTCTGTCTCAATCATACTAATATAATTACGTGAGAATCCATAAGACTCAAATGCAATCTGCTTCAACCCGTACTTCTCTCTTGCCTGACGGATCTTTTCTCCTATTGTTAAAAACATTTTATCACACCTAAACTATAATGATACTCTTCTTAGATTAAAAACTAATCCAATGGATAATTATAACTTTTTTATATTTATTTTACCACCGATTTTAAATGTCAATACTTTCCGAGCATTCAATAAATTTTAAATTCATCTGTCTAACAAATGTGTTATATTCTTGAATAATTGTATTATCAATTGATACCATCCCACATATTTACTTTTACTATATATACAGAAATATTTCCTATAGCAATCTAAATGTTTGATATTTATGGCTTCCAAGACAGACTATAGTCTGAAGCGAGCCTGACATCTCCCGACAAAACGTATCCTCCATTGGCAGGGTTTGGATCACCTAGCGATTTCTGAAAGAAATCTATTCCTCAATTGCTAGGGCTTTAAAAGTTTTTACGATGTAAAAAACTTATGGGAGCTTATATTTTAATCAAGTTGGTTATACACCTCGCGACCTTCAACGATGGATAAGTAACAATTCATTTCCTCATCAAAGATTGCAATATCTGCATCTTTTCCGATTTCTAAACTTCCTTTACGATTGCAAACTCCAATCGATGTCGCTGGATTTAATGAAGCCATGTGAATAACTTCGGCAATAGTAGCATTTGTATTTTGCAAGAAGTTATAGATGGCTTTGTTTAATGTTAAGACACTTCCCGCTAAGTTTCCACTTTCTAATCGGGCAGCTCCATCTTTAACAACTACCCGCTGTCCACCAAGATCATATTGCCCCTCCTTCATGCATCCCCCGCGCATACTATCTGTAATTAAAACAATCTTTTCTTTTCCTTTATTGTCTAATACGAATTGAAACAATTGTTTATTCACATGAATCGTGTCAGCGATTAACTCAGTAAAAACATCACTAGTTAAAGAGGCTCCGACTACACCTGGCTCACGATGATTTAATGGTGTCATTGCATTAAATAAATGTGTCACATGTGAACATCCTAAAGAAAAGGCTTCTTTGGCTTGGTCATATGTTGCATTTGTATGTCCAATCGACAACGTAATATCTGTTTTTTCTTTCACATCTTTTGTGAATGAATAATCTTCATCCATTTCAGGTGCATATGAAACTAATCTAATCACATCTGTATAGTCTTTGATAAATTCATAACTCGGTTTAATAACATATTGTTCCGGTTGAGCCCCTTTATAAATCCTATTGATAAAGGGGCCTTCCATGTGAGCACCTAATACTTTCGCCCCATTTAGTGATTGTTCCATACATTCACGAATCACATTTAAAGCACCATAAATATCTTTAGGACTCATCGTCATCGTTGTTGGCAAAAATGATGTTACCCCATTCTTAGCAATACCCGTACCCATTAATTTAATCGCTTCCGTTGTTTGATCCATCGTATCTGCTCCGCAGCTTCCATGGACATGAACATCGATTAATCCTGGAGCAATATACATCCCCTTAGCATCAATCACCTCACAATCGATTGGCACTTCTGTTTGAATATGCTGAATTGTTTCATTAAAAACTAAAACTTTATTTTCAATAACCCCATTTAATGTTACTAATTTCCCATTAATAATTGCTTTCATACGCCACCTCATCCTATTGATCTTTGTTTAAACCAAACTCAAAATTCTCATTATTACACCTATCATATCTTCCATGACTGTTTTTTCTGCGATTAATCGATAATGATTTATTGATGATAGTCACCCTGTGATAAATTCCTTTCTTTATTTAGGAAAAGAACTGCTTAACATTTTTTATTTCGTTCCTTTAAGGAACAAAATTGTTCAATAACTAAACTATAATTAAAAATGATTTTTTTCAAGCAATAAAAAAGACTTTTCCAGCTAGTTTAATGCATAAAAAGTCTTTTTTTATTCCATCAATTTAGTATTTAACATTCAAAATTTGATAGCTATCTAGGTAGCCATAGATTTCAAAATTAGTCGTTAATAAGTTAGTTAGGATAATACTTTCCTCACCCTTATTTTCTCTTCTCACTAAACTTAACTGGTGATCTTTATCAAATCTTAAAAATAGTAATTCTTCATTTTCAATGTCTTGTGGATAGAAATCAAAACCAGTTCGATCATTGGTTAGCTTCTCGGTCTTTTTCGTGTTTAAATCATACACGTAAATTTGATTGCTTCCTGGTACAAAGGTAGTATATTGATCTTTTACTTCTATACCAGCTGAATAATAGAGCCTCGTTCCGTCCTGTGAAAAGGATGGACTCATGGCTACGATACCTGGTTTTGTTATATTCTCGATTTGCTCATTCATCGGATTAAATAATTGTAACTGCTTATTCTCATTCATCATACGCCATGTTCCATTAATAACTGCAATGAGATTATCGTTAGTTGGATGAATGGCTAAATTATCAGGATACACCAACATCTTAATTTGATTAAACGTTTTAAACTCTTTTGTCTTCACATCATAAACACATAATGGAACACCATCCATTCGTTGCGAAGCTGAATTAGGTTCACACCAGATATATAATAGCTCACCATTTGTTGATAATTTAGCAATAGAAGGGTCCATTCCAATGTCGTCTTTTGTAATGGGAATATAATCAATAATTAAAGACTCCATTTTCTTATTAAAATCATATTGAATGATTCCTACAGGCGAATCTTCTTGAATTAGATATTTCTTCGCAAATAAAAGTCCTTGAGAATTAATCGTTAATTCATCATAATAATACTTTGACCTCTCAATTAAAGAGATGACTTTGTTTTTACTCATATCGTATAAAAATATGCCGCCTTGTGTTTTAGAGAAGATAAGATTATTACCATATACAGCATAAGACTTCACATCAGACATTTGAAATATTGTATCAAACGGATCGTTTAACTTTGATAGATAGACGTTTGATTTTAAATCTTGGTAAGCAACAAATTGTTTATTATCAAAGATTTGAGGATTAAAAAAATCTTCACCTTTATTCAAAGTTATTACTTTATTATTTTCCTCCAAATCAATCGCCACAATTTCTTTCTCTTTAATCGCCACAACTGAAGAAGCAGCGAAGACGGAAGTGGATGGTAGCATAAATAAAATGAATAATAAAATAACTTTTTTCATGATAGCAACTTAATCTAATGACTCTGAAATGGTCACTAATATTTGACTTTCTAATGTAGCAAGGACATCATGTTCTACCCTAGCATCAAAGGATAAAAAATCTCCAGTTAATAACTCATAGCTTTGACCATCACTAAAACTCATTCCTATTTCGCCTTTAATCACATAAATGGTCGCATATCCATTATGACTATGTTTCGGTAATCCTCTCCCGACATCAAACTTAAAATATACCGTACGGAACTTAGAATTACTTGCAATCACTCGTTGATCCTCATTTAAGTTTTTCAACTTATAAAATTGATTTTGTTCACTCATAATAGACCTCCATTTCATCAATCTTAGTATGCTTCATAACCATCATGTTATGAATGACCAAAACTAGGCAACCCTCATACAATAGACTAAGGAGGAGATGATATGAGTAATTTTAACCCAAATAAATTGTGGATTAACTATCGCTTGTCTAATCTAAATCAAATTCAACCAAGAAGATATACGTTAACACATTCCGATGAGACAGGTGAATTATTTTTAGTCATTGGATCTGATTTTGCTTACGAGAAGTTCACAACAATGCGAGATGAGGTGGCGGCAGAGTGGATGACGAATAGCTCAGGTCAATATTATTTTTATGTTTACATTCGTGTAGATGGAATTGATGGCACCAAATCATCGACTAAACGAAATGAAATTTTTATGAAAGAACTCCCTTTAGCATTGAGTGCTATCAAACATGGCGATCCTCATCTCTTTCATCTTTACCCACAATTTGAAAATGCCCCTATTTATGTGTTCTTTCAATCACAAGATTCAAAATTAAATCGAACCGAATGCTTCGGTTCTTTTAAAGACTATTAAAGCATTTTAACGAAACCAGTACACTCATGAACTCGTTTGTATCTTTTCTTTATCATGTCCCAATCCGTCCCTGTATATTGACAGAATGACTGGACTGGAATCAGTCCTGAAACTTGTGATCGAATCCCATTATTTCCATTTACATAGACGTGTAAATATGTACTTAATTTCATAAATTGTTGCTTTAGGTACCAACGTTGCACCCATTTGTCATCACGGGTCCATGCTTCAAGATAAGTAATCTGTTTTTCCTTTAATCTTTTTTGTGCCTCATTCAACAAAGAAGTGCCAATTCCTTTACGGCGATAATCTGGATGTACAGCTAAATGCCAAATCATAGCCCCTAACGTCTCATGTGCTGTGCAAATAGCATTTGGTTCTTCTTCACACTCAATATCAAGCAATCCTATAACAACTCCGTTTTCTACTGCGACCAATTCAATAGACGGATGTTGATATCTTTCCTTCTCTCTTGCCACAATGTCATAATAAGCCGTATCTAAAAAAGATAACACGCGACAACGTACCCAACTGGTTTCATCTTCTATTTGATAATCCCTAATTTCCATTTAGCTCTCCCCTATCTATATAAAAAACATTAGAATCTCTAGATACTACATATACTTTCATTATACTCACTTGCATCATGAATCATGTTTTTCTTTCTATACATAAAAGAGGTATCGCTAACGATACCTCTTTTCATTTTACTCTTCTACATATTTAACTTTTGTTGTTTGGTTTGATGTTGATAACTGGAAAACTTTATCCATGACAACTGTCACAACAATAGCTCCGAGAGCTAACGTTACCCATCCTAATCCTTGTTTATATAACGGAAGGTATTCACACCATGTTGTTAAAGCTCCTAAACGAATATTTACTTGATTTAAGGCATCTACCACACTTATGACTCCAGTGACTAAGATTGTTACACTATAAACTAAACGACTTTCATTAATAAATCGATTCATCATCGCTAAAACGATTAACATGATCGCCACTGGATAAATCGCATTTAAGATTGGAACCGAAATTGAAAGGATTTGATTTAATCCCATGTTAGCTAAAGTAAAACTTGCAAAAGCCAACACCGTCGCCCATACTTTATAGCTCATTTTTGGAGTTAACGAAGCAAAATATTGTCCACAAGATGTGATTAGACCAACACATGTTGTTAAACATGCTAGTGTGAAAACAACTGCTAGTAGGAGAGCCCCTTGCGTTCCAAAGATATAAGTCATAACATACGTTAACGTTTGTGCTCCATTTTCAGTTGCTCCGTAAATAGCTCCACTCATTGCACCTAAATGTCCTAAAATCGAATAGATGGCAACTAATAATCCACCTGCAATTAACCCGGCTTTAACGGTCGTGCTAACAACTGCTTTTTCTTCTTCTAATCCTTTAGTTTTAATCGCTAAAGCAATGACAATCCCAAAGTTTAAAGCTGCAATTGTATCCATTGTTAAATACCCTTCTAAAAAACCTTTAACAAATGGCGTCGTTGCATAATCCCCTGTTGCTTCTCCATAACCACCTAGTGGTTTAATAAGTGATCCTACAAAGATAACTGCAATTAAAGTTAAAAGAGTTGGGGTTAACACCTTTCCCATGCGATCGACTAATTTAGTTGGTGCTAAAGCTAACCAGTAAGCCACACAGAAAAAAACAGCTGTAAATAAGAAACGTGCTAAAGTCACTGAAAATTCTGCTGGTAAATAAGGAGCGACTGCCATTTCAAAGGGTAAACTTCCTGCACGAGGAATTCCGAGCCCTGGTCCAATTGATAAATAAATTAAGACGGTAAATACAGAAGCAAAGACCGGGTTCACACGGTTAGCTAGATTATATAACCCCTTTGACTTAGCAACAGCAACAACTCCAAGTACGGGAAATCCAACCGCTGTAATAAAAAATCCTAACATTGAAACCCACATCTCTGTTCCTGCACTTTGTCCAAGAAACGGTGGAAAAATTAAGTTTCCTGCTCCAAAAAATAATGAAAATAACATTAAACTAACTAATAATAAATCTTTTCTTGATAATTTATTCATGAAAATGCCTCCCTTGTGGATTAATCTTTGTTCCCCCAAAGACTAATCTCTAACTTTGATTTTCTAGATTTTACTCGATAATATCACCTAAAATATCAGACTCCAATTGAATCACTCCCTTCAAATACTTAACAACCTTTCAATCAAAAAAACTTTTCTCATTCCTAAAACAGCTACATAGTAAGTAGTAAAGATCTTCACCTTCCTCAATCAATGAGATAATTTCAGAGAATAAAAAAAATCCCATGAATATAACATTCATGGGACGAAAAATTCTCCGTGGTACCACCCAAATTCTATAAGCTAAAAAAGCTCATAGCACTCTATACGTCTCACCTATTTCAAGGTTTTAACGGCTTTTTTTGATAACGGGAAAAGACACCCGATAAGACTTACTCTTGGTTCAGCCTTACTTCTCAGAGATGATTTTCAGTTAATCCGTGACCATCGACTCTCAGCAAACGTCGACTCTCTGTGAGATATTAAACTAACTTACTCTTTCTCTTCAACGAATTTGATTTCTTGTTGTGATTATCTTAACACCCCCTAGACACAAAGTCAACACAACTTTTACATTTTATCCTATTTAGTTATTAAATTACTAATAACTTACTCTGATTAAAACGTGTCTATAAAAACAATACTTTCTACATGAAATAACTCAAAAGATATTCCTCTACTTAACATAATGACTATTAACCAATACATTCTATCCATTCTTAGCCTTTATATGGATTTTTTTTCGTATAGTGAATATCTAGTGTGAAATGTTATAATGTAATCTTACCCTGCGGTCATTAATACCCTGGGTGTTGAATATTAACTATGAGGTGAGATTTATGACTGGTGTTGAACAAATTGTTAAGGATACAACTTTAACATTTGAACAAAAAGTCGTGGCATTAGCACGTTATGCTGAAAATAGTGTTCAAGTCTTAAATATTTCAGAAGAAACACAAGCGTTACGTGATGCGGGAATTATTTGTGATTTATTTGAGGGAAATGTTCCATATCGTCCACGCTATATTCTTCCTAACTATGAGAAATTAATGAAAGAAGGATGCCAATTCTTACAACTAAATCCTCCTAAAAACATTTGGGAAGCAACAAACTACTTATTAATTTTCTATAAGCATGTTCCTTCGATTACAACAATGCCTGTATATATTGGAAACATTGATTACTTATTAGAACCATTCATTACAGATGAAGAAGAGGCTAAATTAGCAATTCGTTTATTCTTCACACAATTAGATCGCACAATTACAGACTCATTCTGTCATGCTAACTTAGGTCCAAAACCGACAAAAGCAGCTAAGATTATTTTAGAAGTGGAACGCGAACTAGAAAACGCCATTCCTAATTTAACGTTAAAATATAATGAAGAAACACCAGACGATTTAGCTATTGAAGCGATTAAAACTGCTTTAGTAACAGCTAAACCAAGTTTCGCTAACCATGCGATGTTCACTGAAGATTTAGGTGATTACGGAATTGCAAGTTGTTATAACGGTCTTCATGTTGGTGGAGGGGCCCACACATTAGTACGTATGCGCCTTTCAAAACTAGCGGAAACAGCAACTGATATCGATGATTTCTTCAACAATAAATTACCTCATGCCATGACTTGTATGGCAAACTATATCAATGAGCGCATTCGATACATCGTTGAAGAAAGTACATTCTTTGAAACAAACTTCTTAGTTAAAGAAGGATTCATTTCAAAAGATCGTTTTACTTCAATGTTTGGATTAGTAGGACTTGCTGAGTGTGTGAATACTTTATTAAAAGCGGAAAAATTAGAAGATAAATTTGGTCATTCACAGATTGCAGATGATTTAGGTGTGCGTATCATGGATGCCATGGAAGACTTCATCAATAACTTTGAAAGTAAACATTGTACTGTGACAAATGAGCGCTTATTATTACATGCTCAAGTTGGAATCGGTGATGACATTAATACAAGCCCAGGTTCTCGTATCCCAATTGGAGAAGAACCAGAGTTGTGGAAACATTTAAAACAAACGGCTCGTTTCCACAAATACTTCCCATCAGGGGTTGGGGATATCTTCCCATTCGAATTAAATGCAGCCAATAATCCTGAATTTATTTTAAATATCATTCAAGGGGCATTTAAAGAAGGAATGCGTTACTTCTCACTTTACTCATCAGATGCAGATGTGATTCGTATTACAGGATACCTTGTTAAACGTAGCGAAATTGCAAAATTAGATCAAGGAATTGCTACACTTCAAGATACCGTTGTGCTTGGACAAGGACAAGTTCGTAATGGAAAAGTGTACGAGCGAAAAGTACGCTAATGAACGGTTATTTAAATAAAATCATTCCTTTCAGTTCTGTTGACGGCCCTGGAAATCGTACCGCCATCTTTTTACAAGGATGTAATTTTGACTGCGTCTACTGCCATAACCCTGAAACCATTAATCATTGTATTAACTGTAGTTTCTGCGTCAGTTTCTGCCCGGTTGAAGCACTATCTGTCAATCGTGAAGAACGACGTGTTCTTTTCAATCCAGCACTTTGTGTTGAGTGCGATGCCTGCACGAAAAAATGTCATCGTAACAGTACTCCTAAATATAAAGTCCAATCAGCCGATGACATCATGAAAGAAATTGAAAACTATCGTCCATTTATTCAAGGGATTACTGTTTCTGGCGGTGAGTGTACACTACAAGCTCCATTTTTAATTGAGCTTTTCACCAAAGCAAAAGAAATTGGATTAACATGCTTCATTGATACCAATGGATCAACGGATTTAAGGGAGCATCCTGAACTAATGGCTTTGACAGATGGGATTATGCTTGATATAAAAGTATGGGATAAAGAAACTCATCGAAAATATATAAAAGCTGATAACGATATGGTCCTTAAAAATTTAGACTACCTTGTGGATTGTGGAAAACTTTATGAAGTTCGTACGGTTATTGTGCCTGAACTCTTTAATAATGAGGAAACCATTCGTGAAGTCTCTAAAAAAATTAGTGGACATAATATTCGTTATAAGCTGATTAAATATCGTCATCTCGGTGTTCGGAAAAATCATTTAAATATGCAAACCCCAACGGATGATGACATGAAAAAATTAGAATCTATCGCTCATAACTTAGGCGTTTTAAATACAATTATTGTTTAACTTAAAACGGAAGTAAGCCTAATTGCTTACTACCGTTTTTTTATCTTTTTAAGAGCTCTTAGTGAAGGCTTTTTATGATGACCTATCTTTTTATAGTAAATTTGTAGTATAATGCTTTAAAAGGTGGTGCTATCATGACAATCCGTATTCAAAAATTAACCTTTTGGTTTTACATTTGGTTCTTCTGCTCATTATCGTATTTATCGAGTTTAGGAATCTCTTTAAATCAACCGAGTATCGTGATTCTAACACAGCTTCTTTTATTCCTGATTTTCTTAGGAATCTCATTAGTTGTACTTTCTAAACGCCAAAAAGAAATTAAAGAGTTAAAAAAAGCTCCTTCATTTCAGGCTCTTTATCGTCGTGAAATAATAACAGCTTGCATTGTTGCATTCAGTAGTGTGATTGATATCTTTTTCTTAACTAATATTTCTAAACTTATTTACTTAATTGCAGTATTTTATCACTTATATTGGTTTATTAAAAATTATTCATTATCAACAACTACCAACAAGTAAAATAAACCTCTATCAACTATCGATAGAGGTTTATTTATTATCCATCAGTCACTCTCAGATTAATTTATTTCGTTTAACGACAAACAAAATTAAAGGTGTGAATTTAAAATAGTTACCTTATTATAAGTCCCCTAGTCATAATCCCCACTTATAATGATAGCCGAGCCTGTCAAGTTAAGTGTGTAAACTAATTTTTAAAAATTATAGATAGGGTGTTAAACGATCTGGGTATAAGATTAATAATTGATTTAATATTTGACTCCAATTTGAAAGTTGACGTCGCCACTTCTTAGTAACTTCCATGGTTTGAAGATAGATTAATTTCATCACCGATGTTTCATTTGGAAAAGCTCCTTTTCCTTTTAGAACTTTTCTTAATTGGCTATTGTAGCTTTCAATGGCGTTTGTCGTATAAATCATTTTTCGAATTTCTTTAGGAAAATTAAAGAGTTGATAAACTTCTTCGATGTTATTTTCCCACACTCTAACGGCTAAAGGTACCAGGGGACTCCATTTATTTTTAAAGGTCTCAAAGGCTTGTTCTGCTACTGATCGATTAATCGCTTGATAGATTTGTTTTAAATCATAACAGAATGATTTTCTATCTTGATAAGAAACAAATTTCGTTGATTGTCGGATTAAATGAACTAAACAACGTTGAACGAGGGCATGAGGAAAAACAGCTTGAATGGCCTGTTTAAAGCCACTTAAACCATCCACACAGGCAATACAAATATCTTGCACTCCACGAGCCTTTAATTCATCTAATAAACTCATCCAATAAGAGGCACTTTCTGCTTCTCCGATAGAGAGGCTTAAAACATCTTTGCGACCATCTAAAGACACACCTATGATACAGTAAACTGCTTTGTTTGAGGCACTCATTCCATCACGCACTTTGACATGAAGCGCATCTAAATAAATGATAGGATAAACAGGCTCTAAAGGCCGTTGTTGCCAATCTTGAATCAGTGGAATCACTTTATCAGTTACAGCAGAGATCGTTTCATGTGACGTTTCAAAGCCATAAATCTCTGCTAATGTTTTAGAAATATCACGCGTTGATAAACCTTTAGCATAAAGCGATAGAATCTTTTCTTCAATTCCGATGACATTGGTTTGACGTTTAGGCACGATTTGAGGTTCAAATGAACCTTGCCGATCTCTGGGAGTCTGAATCGTTGTTTCACCAAGACGCGTTTGAATGGTTTTAGATTGACGTCCATTTCGTGCATTTGAAGTTGATTTATTACGAAAATCATATCGGCTATATCCTAGATGTTGATCTAATTCAGCTTCTAATGCTTGTTCAATAAAGCCTCCAAACATGTCTAATAAAACAGCTTCAATATCACTAGCAGATTTAATGTTGTATTCATCTTGGAGGAGATTAAATAATTGGTTCATCGTAGCTTTTCTTGTCATAAATAATAAACTCCTTTGAAATAGTTAACTTATTATGGTAACTGTTCTAAGAGTTTACACACTTTATCTTACGCCCTCTGATAGCCGTTCTAAGTATGTACTGACTTTATGTTACAATTTAATTAAATGTATTGTCACTACTCTTGACTTATATGCCTGTCATTTCCTTATCCCTCAGTGCATATCATTTATATTGGATATATATAAATACTTGAATCTATCATCATGAATCTTTATAAAAGGAAGTGGTATTATGGGGTGGTTTAATGGAAGAACAGCCGCAATCTGCATTATTCTATTTATTGTATTCGCCCTACTATACACAGACTTCTTCGATGACATAAAAAGATGAGACTAAAACTGGTCTCATCTTTTTTACTATTTAATAATATACGTATGATCAAGTGGGCCATTCCCTTGGCCTAAATCTAATCCTTGTTTCAATGCTCCTGTAATATAATCTTTCGCAAATTTAACACTATCTTGTAGTGAACATCCCGCTGCTAAATGGCATGCAATGGCCGATGATAAGGTGCATCCTGTCCCATGTGTATTTTCAGTCAACACACGTTCACTATTGAATCAATACTCTTGTTCATTAGCATAGAGTAAATCATCCGCATCACTCACAGAGTGTCCACCTTTAACTGAAACGCCTCCGTTTAATTGGCCTGAAATAGTTTTTGCTGCATTTATCATGTCTGCTTTTGAAGTGATTTTAAATCCGCATAACACCTCAGCCTCTAAAAGGTTAGGTGTTATAATTGTGGCTAACGGGAGAAGTTGATGAATGAGCACATCCGTGGTATTTAATAAAAATTAATACGATTCGCCTTTTAATGGTTTTGTAAAACAGATAATACGATTCGCTTCTTCAAACCCAACACAACGATGAAAGTTTAGGCTTTCTTCACTAGATAATTCACAGTCACTTGCTAATTCTTCACATCCTTGTTCACGTGCCCATTTTTCACATGCAGCTAATAATTGTTTTGCACCACCTTGTTGACGATAATTCTCAACAACGAAGATTCCTTCTAAGTATCCAACTGGACTACTATGTGTCCCTTCTACATAATCATGTCTTAAATTAACCTGAGCAAAACCAATGGTTTCATTTTTATCAAGTGCTAAAAAGTAGGCTCCTTTATTCTCTTGTATTGTTTCTGAAATTTTTAGTGCCATAGCGTGCATTGAGTGATGGGGCCATAAAACTAACGCTAATCTCGCTACATCTAATACATCATTTAAATTTGCTTGTTTAATGTTCATAAAGTCTCCCTCCTAACCCTTTCAAGACTACTCTCGTTGTGGTCTGTTTTAATATGATTTATACAATTTATCTCTTTAAAATTGTATAAATTATCAATCTTAATCATAAAGCTATACAAATAAAAATCTCATAGAGTTTAGTTACTACTAGTATTAAAATATCTACTTCTCTATATGTAATCGATTACACTTTTGATTAATATAAAAACGCATCCAATAATAACAGTCAATATTATACAATATATATAAAAGTGCTTTCAATCAATGTACATAAAGCCATTAAACTATGATATAATGACTTCAGATATGGAGGGGGATATTTAAAATGTATTGTTTTAAACCAAAAGCGGATTATTCTAGATTAGATTTTATGCTTTATCACTGTGGTAACAATGATTGTGAAAAGAACCAATCATGGGGGCCTGGAATTCGTGATTATTATAGCCTATATTATGTAACGGAGGGGTCAGGCTTTTTAACGATCGATGGACAGGATTATACAATTGTAGAAGGAACTTGCTTTCTAATTCCACCACAAGTTATTGTTAGTTACAGACCAGATTTATTGAATCCATGGTCCTATCATTTTATTGGATTTAATGGTCAAGCCGTGGATGATTACTTAGCACGTATTGGATTATCTGTCTCATCTCCTATTTCAAATTGTGAGAATGGTAAGAAAGTTGAAGCTTGTTTTGAGTACATTCTCGAATCAGTTAACCATCCAAAGAGTGCAGATTTACAAGCTATTAGCGGATTCTATGCTTTAATTGGAACACTCTGTGATCATACTGAACCACAAATTCCTAGAATTCAAACAATCAGTCGTCAAGCTGATTATATTCGTCAAGCTATTGAATATATTGAAACGAATTATTCACGTCAAATTACAGTTGAGGAAATCTCAAATCATGTTGGAATCAACCGAAAGTACTTAACTAAATTATTCAATGAGAAAATGGATAATTCTCCAAAGAATTATCTCATTCAATATCGAATTAATAAAGCTTGTCGTCTATTAAAACAATCAACATTAAGTATTCAAGAAGTTTCGCACTCTGTTGGATATACAGATGCACTTGTATTCTCAAAAATCTTCAAAAAAGTTGTAGGAACTTGCCCACGAGAATACCGTAGTGCGAACTTTACAGCTTAACAAAGGAGTCGTTATGGCAAACTTAGATTTTATTTATAAGCGTAAAAGTATTCGTAAATTTAAAAATCAATCCATTCCAAAAGAAGATATCTTAACTTTATTAGATGCAGCTACTCATGCTCCATCACCAAAGAATCAACAGAATTGGCACTTCGTTGTGTTACAAAATCGTGACATTATCAAAAAACTCACTGAAATCGTCTCTGAAAGTCATATTGCTATTGCTGAAATAGCTCGTTCTGAAACAGAAAAAACACACTATATGAAATTATTAAAATACTATACTCTATTTCAACATGCACCTGTTGTTATTATCGTGTACGCTAATGACTATGACATGATTGAGTATGATATTTTAAAAGCAAATGGAGCCAGTGAACAACGCTTAGCTGAAATCATGGCACCTCAATCAGCAGCTCAAGGAATTGGAGCGGCTGTTGAAAACTTCTTATTAGCTGCTACAGAAATGGGATATGGAGCTTGTTACATGACGGGCCCAACACACGCTAAAAATAGAATTGAAACATTAATTAATTTTAACAAGCCTGGTTATCATCTTATGTCTTTAATTGCTTTAGGCGTTCCTGAGGAAAATACGCCTCCTGCACCTAAACGTAAACCACTTGAAGAAGTAGTAACCTTCATTGACTAATAAAAAAAGATGACTTGATGTCATCTTTTTTTGTTAGTATTATTTAAAAATGCTAGCATTTCATTTTATTGTTCTAATACAAAGATAGCAGCTTATAAATCTCTCCTCTGTTCAAAATACATTTCAAATTGAGCATGGTCACCTATGCTATGTAGTGGGTTTACAAACTCATAGCTTTCTTCCGCTGATAGGGAATGGGTCACCTACCATTTTCGAAAAAAATGTATCCTCAATTACTAGGGCTTTAAAGCTTTCGCTAGATTAAAAACTTATCTGGAGTTATATAGCTAAATAACCTGATAAAATAAACCGTGTTTTTTACAATAGAAATAAAGCTTCCCATGTTTACGTTTTTGGAATCTAAATTGCATATGCCACTCAGGGTATTGTTTACTCATTAAGATAGTGTCTCCTGTAACAAAAGCGGTGAAGGTAATGTAGTGCTCTTTTGTCATTTCATGATTGGATGTAACGTATAATTCTCCATCGATTTCTTCAATGTTTAGTTCATGTCCAGCTTCTACTTTTTTTGGTACTAATGATTGTAATGTTTTTCCACAGCAAGATAAACTTGCTTCTGCTGTTGCTGTCATTAAATTTCCACACTGTGGACATTCATAAAATTTTAAGTTTCTCATATTTCCTCCTATTTGTTCATTAATTTTCAACTCTCCAGCTAATAGATCATCGACGCTGACTCCTAAAATAGTTGCAAGTTCAGGTAATAATGAGACGTCTGGACAACCTAATCCTCGTTCCCATTTACTAATCGTTTTATCACTTATATTCATTAATTCGGCCACTTGCTTTTGCGTCATATTTTTTTCTTTTCGTAAGTCATAAATCAACACACCAATTTTTTGATAATCCATCATTCTAGCCTCCTTTCAATTCTTATCAAAAACTAAAGCACACCCTATATCATTTTAACAACTTTTATGTCTTATTCAATAAACGCTTCGTAGAGTTAAGGATAATCAAAGAAACTAGCCCAACTGTAAAACTATTTTTTAGTCGGAATCAATGAAATAACCTAATTACTTTTGGCGTCTAGGTTAGGATTAAATATTTTAAAGTCACCTATTCATCCTTTCCCAAGCACTGTTAAATGAAAATGACAAAGCGCAATTTCTAAATCAATATACTAATACACCTTCTGCTTCTAATACAGTTAGCGGTGGATTAAAGTCATGGTTAAACAATAGCTTGGAGAACTCTAATCCCAGTATAAATTTCGATCAATTGATTCAAAATATAATCTCCCCCAATACAGTATTTGATTTCCTTGAAAACTTATCATATATCATACAACCATTCAAAGCTCTAATAAAGTGATCAGACTAATAATTGATTAATTTTAATTCTATCCTCTTTTTATTTACATTTTAATAGTCACATCATATAATAAGAGTATTGAATAGGCGATGGAGTTCGCCATTAACCGCGAAAGCTAATGACTCCTACTCTTTAATTCTTTTTATTGTGTATTAAAGAGTAGGAGTCTTTTTTGTGAGTTATCAGTTAGGAGGTAAAGATATGACACTTATCATTGTATTAATTAGCTTATTGATTATCGGAATATTGGCTCATTATAGTGGGAAACTTATTGAATATATTAAGTTACCCTCTTTAATTGGAATGATGCTTATTGGGATGTTAATTGGTCCATCATTCCTAAACTTAGTACCAGATGCCACACTAACTATTGCACCAACACTAAAAGATATTGCCCTAGTAACCGTGCTATTTATTGGAGGATTAGGGATTAGTGTAGCCCAAATGAAACAAATCGGTCGCCCTGCCATCTTATTAAGTGCTATTCCAGCAACACTCGAAGGGTTTACAATCGCATTAATGGCTATGTTATTTCTTAAATTTAGTTTTATTCAGGGAGCTATTTTAGGATTTATTATTGCAGCTGTAAGTCCAGCTGTTTTAATTCCATCAATGATTGATCTAATTAATCGTAAAGTTGGTCAGGATAAAGCTATTCCTCAAATGCTTCTCGTTGGCGCAAGTGCAGACGATACCATTGCTATTACTTTGTTCACTACTTTTTTAGGTATTTATATGCAAACAACAAGTGGTGAAGCTATTTCTATTCCCATGCAACTGTTAATGATTCCATTAACTATCATCATCAGTGTAGCAGTTGGATTTATCGTATATAAGCTTTCAAAACCAATCATTGAAAAGATTTCTTCATCGATTGGGAAAGTCATCGTCGCGTTTGGATTGTGTTTATTGATGCGAGCCATAGAAAAATATTTTCATCTTGAAATCTTTAATTCATTATTAACTGTCATGATTTATGGGTTCTTTATTCGTAACTATGTTGTGGATAGTTCCCAAATGATTCTTAATCAAATGAATCGTATTTGGAAAACTGGTAAACTTTATTTATTTGCCTTTGTAGGAATGGCAATTAATCCAACATTAGTTGGAGAGTTTTTCTTGATTGGATGTGGAATTCTAGCTATCTCATTAAGTGTACGCTCAATTGGTGTGTTAATCTCATTAATCGGGACTAACTTATCATTTAAAGAACGTATCTTTTGTGTCATTGCTTACCTCCCTAAAGCAACGGTTCAATCCGCCAAAGCTGCCATTCCAATGCAAATGGGAGTTGCTGGTGGAGAAATTATGCAGGCTATCGCTATTTTAAGTGTGTTAATTACTGCCCCAATTGGTGCCATTGGAATTAAATTAACAAGTGACCGTTTACTTCAAACAGAAAATTAAAAAGGGTTAACGATTTATCATCGTTAACCCTTTTTCTTATTTATTTTATAAAAAGATTCCTAAAATAGCGCCTGTTAATAAAGTTGAAATTGTTCCACAAATTAATGCTTTAATTCCTAGTGTTGCAACCTCACCTTTACGTTCAGGTGCTAGTGACGCAAATGCACCGACTTGAATTCCAATAACTGAGAAGTTCGCGAAGTTACACAATACGACCGATAAGATTGCAATCGTTCGAGGGGATAACACGTTTATAACATCAACCATTTCTCCATAAGCAACAAATTCATTTATACTTAGCTTCGTTCCAATTAATGAAGCAAAAGTAAATGCCTCGTCTGGTGGAATATGAAATAAGTAAGCAACTGGTAAAAAGACGTAACCGAATAATGTTGATAGACTTACCCCAAATAATCCTAAAAAGGCATTCACGATGGCAATAAGTCCAACAAAGGCAATTAAACTTGCACCAACATTAAGAGCTAATCCAAGTCCATTACTCGTTCCTTCTGAAATAGCCTCAAACAATGTTTCAGCTTCAGAACCAACAATTTCAGCATTTGCTGTTTTTGACGTTTCTGTTTCAGGCAACATCATTTTTGAAATCATTAATGTACTAAATGGAACAGTAAAGACTGCGATTAATAAATATTTGATATCAATTCCCATCATACTATATCCACCTAAAATACTCGCTGAGGCGGAACCAAAACCACCGACCATGACAGCAAATAGTTCTGATTTTGTTAACTTCGGTAAATAAGGTTTAATGACTAATGGCGCCTCTGTTCCACCTAAAAAACTATTAGCTACTGCACAAAAAGTTTCAACTTCTGTAGTCTTCATTAAACGTGCAATAAACTTCCCAACATATTTCACTAAAAATGGGATGATTTTTAAAAAGTATAATACTGAAATTAATGCTGACGTAAAAACGATAAGCGATAAAACATTAATAGCAAACACATATCCTTCAGCAATTCCTCCAAAGACAAAGTCCACACCTTCCATTCCCATTTGAATAAGGTTATTCACACTAAGAGCTAATTTCTCTAATAAAAACTGGCCGACTGGTATTTTGATCACAAAGAAAATTAAAATTACTTGTAATAAAAATCCCATCACAACTGTTTGTAAATTAATTTTCTTCCTATCTGTGGATAAAATAAATGCTAATACTAATAAACAAATAACTGCAATTAAACTAAAGATGCTATTCATGCTGCACGCTACTTTCTATTAACGGTTGCGAATCTCGTTTAATTTTTCTTCAATCATTGATAAAACTTTTTTCTTATCTTCTTCATTATTAACATAATCAATTTCATCAATATTGATGACAAGTACTTCGCTAGCATCGTAATGTTGCTCAATCCAGTTGTCGTATCCTTTCCATAACTCATAGTAATAAGATACTAATCCTTCATCTAATTCATATTCACGTCCACGTTTTTTGATACGTTCAATAATTGTTTCAAAGCTTCCTGATAAATAAATCATTAAGTCTGGCGCTTTTTTGGGTAATCCTTTTAATTCCTCCATCATGTTGTCTAAAAGGGATTCATATAAACTAAATTCTAATTCTGAAATACGACCTAGTTCTTTATTAACTTTAGCAAAATACCAATCTTCATAAATACTACGATCTAGTACATTATTATCATGAACTAAAGCTTCTTTAATATTTTTAAAACGGGTATTTAAAAACCATAATTGTAATAAAAACGGATAACGTTTCGCTTGGATTTCCTCTTCTGATGCTGTATAAAATAACGGTAAAATTGGATTATCATCCACACTCTCATAAAATACTTCTGAATTAAAATGCTCTGCAACAAGTTCTGCTAAACTTGTTTTCCCAGCTCCAATCATAGCTCCAATTGTAATCAACATTCTTCACCCTTACCTTTCATAAACTTACATAAAAATACAATAGTTTTTTTGAGATAGCAACTCTTAGATAACGCCCCTCAAAAAATAGCACGGTTTAAATCATAGCACAAAAAAACAACAAAATCACACATAATATTCTGTCCAAATTTCACCATATTTTTTTATCCACAAGTTATTTTTGACAAAAAAATCATCTTCCTCTTCGCAAAGAAAACGATTACAAACTGCGTTTTTCAATCTCCTATTTTGTCAAGAAAAAATTAAAATTTACTCTTTTTTAAACGACCAATTTAAAATAAAATTTTATTTATCCACAAGCAAAAAAATTAAATAAAGCTGTGTTTCATCGACAATTTTATAGATAGATGATTTGTTAAAATTCATGTTATTCAATAACTATTAATGGAAAGGGAGAACATGATTATGTATCAACTATTAAAAACTCTTAGATTTATTAGTATTATCGGTAGCATTACTAATATTTTTCTCTTATTATTGAATCTGTCGATTATTCTTATCTTTAATTCACTCGAACATATTTTAGCTCTTTCTTGGAAAAGCTTTTTTATTATTACAATGATAACTTTAATATCTTCTATCCTAGGATACTTCTTACACGGACAAAAAATAAAGATAAAGAAAAGAGTCCATAATGAATAACCCAGTTGCCTAAAAACTTAATTAAATAATACATAGCCTCTCTTGTATGACGTCTGCTTCTTGTTGTATTCCAGTATTTAAAAAAGTTGTATTCATAAATTCTCTCCTAAATAGATAATAAACACCCCTTGGATACATTTGACTAATTGTTAAATAATTTTATTTTTTCTATTAAGATTATAAAAAGCTCCTAGAGATTATCTTTTAGGAGCTTTTACGTTAATTCTTATAAATACCTTTTAAAGTGCCTTGATCTAAAATATGCCCATCCATTTGATGATACAACTCGTTATAGTTGAATCCTTGTTTTAAATCAAGCATTGTGTCTAACGCATAGACATGAATTTCATAAACATGAGGTGCATCTGGTGGCGCCATTCCACCGTAATAACTACAGGCTTCTACTGGGGTACCGTCACTTATCCAGCTATTAACACCTTGAATAAAATCAGTCGCACTTTGGCTTTCATTTTCTTGAAGTTGTGTTTTTGTAATATTGGCAGCTGTCCAATGAATCCATGAGAAACCACAGACTGGAAAGGCATCCTTATCTTCTAAAACTAATGCATACGAAACGGTATTAGCCGGTGCATCTTCAATTTTTAAAGGTAACGAAACAGTCGGCATCTCATACTCATTCATTGGTCCACGTTTCCCGTAACGATCATGAATGACACCATTAACAATACCTTGACTACTTAACTTCATTAAATCATCTCCTTTCAACGCTATCTTTATTATAACCTAACGGTGAATTAAATTAATACTTCATCATAAAAAAAGTCACTCAGCATGAGTGACTTAATTAATCTTTAAGAATCCAAACTTTTTCATAAACTTGACCAAACTCAATATCACAGATGAATCCATTACGGTCATATAAATAAAGTTTATTTGTAATTGAATCTTTCTTTAGTTCCCCTGAAAGAAAAACCATCTCATCATAACATTCGATTTGAATTTTTTCCCCTAATTTTACACGTTCAAGAAATTCACGAGTAAAATAGTCATGAATGTGTAACTCATCATTATTCACAACGAATAAAATATCATTAAACATTGAACAACACCTCTTCTATTGTCAAACATACTTCTTTATGAAACAAGTTATCATTTCTTCTTCACCTGAAATTAAAACTTGGTATTACCTAATTCATAACTATAACACATAGTAAAATACAAATTAAGCAATATGCTAAGCAAATAGATTTCATCAAAAAAGCTAAGTCAGTTTTTACTGACTTAGCCTTTTGTTTAAAGCAATAAAAAAACTCTCTACTACAATTACCTAAGTTTATAATTATAATATTTACCTTAAAAGAATGACTCAGAGATTTTATTTAAGGTATTCTCTTTCTTTAACATATATTTTCTCCTATTCCTCCATTAAGAAATTCTTAAGATTTTCTTCATAATTTTGTTACGTATTTCTTAATATTTACACTTTATACTGAGTTTAGGATTTAATTGTGAGAATTAAAAAGGAGGATCTTCATGCTAGAGCTGAAAAATGTAACGAAGCGTTATGGAAGAAAAGTTGTACTTGATGACGTTTCAATAGAGTTTAAAAAGGGATATATTACTTGTTTACTTGGTTTAAATGGGGTTGGAAAAAGTACAACAATGAAATCAATTATGAGATTAATTCCAATTAATAAAGGTGAAATTTTAGTTGATGGAGAGAAAATTACTCAAAAAAATATTAATAAAATAGCATACGTGCCTGATATTCCAATTCATGATCTAGGATGGACAGTTCCACAAAACTTAGAGTTTGCTAAAGTCTTTTATCCAGGATTTGATACCGAAAAAGCTGAACGTATGATTCAATTGTTTAAAGTCCCAACAGATAAAAAACTAAAGGAATTATCTAAAGGAAATTTAGCCCGTTTTAATATTATTGTAGGAATGTGTCAAAAAGCACCTTATATTTTATTAGATGAGCCATTTAGTGGAATCGACGTTTTTACACGTCAATCATTCATTAGTATGTTAAAGTCTGAATTTTTAGATGAAGGTCAAACCGTCGTAATTACTACTCATGAAATCGATGAAGTTCAAGATATAGCAGACTATGTTGTTTTATTAGAAGAAGGTCAAGTCTTTGCTAATTTCTCTAAGGCTGATGCACAAGCTGAAGGGTTAACTATCGTTGAAAAAATGAGAACTTTATATTGTGAGGTGTAATAATGAAATTTCTAACATTAATCGAAATTGAAATTAAAAAAATCCTACCTTGGTTGGGCACTTTATTTATCGGACTAACAGCTTTATCAACTGGAATGTTCTATCGCTCGATTGGTAATTACAAAAATGAGATGCTACCTGAAATCATGAGTAGCTCAGTTTCAGAATATGTACAAGCTAATGGAAAGCTAAGCTTAGTTCAAATTTTTGATAGTACAGCTTTCTTGCCCTTATCCTATATTTTTGCTGCTATCCTTTTAGTTTGTGTTGCCTTCTACTTATGGTATAAAGAATGGTTTGGAGCATCTAAACGTATTTATATGCTTCTTTCTTTAAAAGGACAACGTTTCTCAATTTTCTTATCTAAGTTAGTCATTATCCTATTGTCTGTTTTTTGTTTTTATGGGGTAATCTTGATTAACTTAGGTATTGGCGCTTTGTTGATGAATGCTTTACTGCTTGATGGAACGGTAGCTAATCAATTAATGACAACGATGTTACAAAAATCTTATTTTATTGGGATGATATTACCACTCTCTATCAGTGATTTTATCTATAAGATAGCGTTTATTATCTTAATGTTTAGTCTCATTTCAGTTTTTGTCTTATGCGATCGTTCAAAAAAAATCTTTGGATTAATTGCTGGGGCTATTTTTGGCATCGCTAATATCGCCTTGTTTATTTATACAAAAACATTGTATTTATATATCGATGAGCGATTTTTTGTTGATTATGGATTTGTCTTTGGAATGAGTACCGTTAGTATTTTAATTTGCGCATGGCTTTTAAATAAAAAAGTTTCAATTTAGGTGAGGTGAAAATATGAAGTTATATCATATTATTGGATTAAGTACAGCTAGTTTATTATCATTAGGTGCTCTAGGATTGATGGCACAAACTGAAGCGACACCATATAATACAGATTTCCGTTTAGAAACATTAAGTGGGAATGTTACAGCATTAAATGGAATTCAATTAGAAAATATTACAAAAACAGGACCTAATCAGTTTTCTAAAGTCATTATTACAGGAGAGAATGCTTCATTGACACCAACTAAATATGATACGTTTCATGGAGTCGGAGAAGATGTATTAGAAAATCGAGAATTATACCGTCACTTAACATGGCCGGAAACATTAGAAAATGATAATTATTTGATAACGGCCAACTTTAATTACTCTTACCTCTATACGAATACTGAGCCTGTTCTTCGAATTCGTTCAAAAAACAAGGACACAGGACAAATTAATATCCAAGAAGTTTCACTAGATCAGCTGCTATACGGTGAAAATATCATGACTGAATTTCTAACTGAGAATAACGGAAAATACTACTACATTGCGAAGGTTTATGATCAACGTGGGAATAAAAATGACCGTATTCTCACTTATGAAATTGATCCAACCACATTAAAATTAAGCCTAAAGTATGAAGAAGAACTTTCTGAATGGTCGTCAATGTATGTTCACAATGGCGTGATTTATAGAAATCCTAATGAATCAAATCATTTAATGATAACAACACTCGAGACTAACGAAACAAAAACTTATAAAATGAACGGAGTTGATGAATACGTCTATATTGAAAATATTACTACAGTGAATAATGAACTATTTTTCCTAATTGATTCAGTTATTATGAAAGCATCTTTTAATGATGACAATCAGGAAATCAATTTAACTCCAACTCAAACACCAAGCTTTATTGAATCATCAACAAATGAATTTGAATCAATATATCCACAGAGTCTCACTGAAAATAATGATTTAGTTTATACAATGTATGAATCATACAATACTAATTCAAGTACACAGTACTTATCAGTGCTAGATCCTTCAACCGATAAAATTATTTATGAAGGAAAAATCATGATTCGTCCTGATCAAGGGTTAGTTAATAATTATCAATTAAAAACTGTAAATCAAGACTAATCAATCTCCTTCCCCCCCCTTTAACATAATCATAATAAAAACACGACTTCTATGTCGTGTTTTTATGTTATAACATATGAAAAAAAAGCCATCACAACACAAAAGGTGTCTAGATGGCTTCTTTTCCCGGGTTCTCATATCTTATTTATTAAAGACGTTTTGGGTATCTTTTACTTTAAAATACCATTATATATGTAATGATATTTTAGTACTTATGGGAGTTTCGTTCAAAAATAATCTAAAATTGGGTAGTCTTTCAGATTATTTATACTAAGTAAGAAATAATATGAGTTGGGAGCTCTTATTCCCTACCTATTGTGCTTAACATACCCTATTAAAATTAGGAATGATAATAGAATCTTGTACTGTATAATTGATATAAATACCTGATCCATGTTCACAATGTTAGAATCAATTAGAGAAAATAAAACGGCTACTTTATAGCCGATTATCTTATCATATAGTGTATTGATTCTATTAAAATTATAATACATTTTGCATCATATTGTCAATTAATGCCGAAAATAAATAAAGTTATCTTATCAGTAACCAATCATTTAATTATACGTTGCTAAATACTGTAGCTTATTGATTAAAGATAAAAGAATTATTGAATGTGTATAATTACATAAAAAAAACAAGTCTGATTTTATATTATGACCATTGAAAAAACAAAACATAGATTACCCCCCTGTCGTAAATACGTTGCATTAATTAATGAATCACTTTCTAAAAAATTTCAAAACTTATCTATTGGATGACATGTCTGCTGAGGAAATTTTCATTCTTCATAATTCTCATCAGGTAATTATGATTCTGCAGCAAAGATTTATTCCCTGAAACTACAATTGATGCCTTCTTCTTAGAATATCATAACAATCATAAGGGTGATTTTATTTCACTACATCAAAAATCAAGTTGTTATTATTGGTTTAATTACTTGCAATTGCGCTAAATTAGAAGATGAAAACGCAATTATATCGAAGTAATAGCCAATAGGTTACTATTCATTAATTATGTTTAAAAACAACAATTTTTTTCGAATTTATAAATAATTTGTCGGATTCGGTAGAAACTATTACTGGTTATTAGTTAACCAAACATCTAACTAGAGTTCCTCCTTTTATCTGATTTCACGCTCCTATTCAAAAAGTCCATGCTAATTAATTATTAGTGTGGACTTTTAGTCTATCAAGAAACAAAAAAGTTTTTCACATGATTCACTTCAAACTAAAAGTATAAAAACATTGATATCAAAATATCTTATAGTTCAGTGCTGTACCTACCATTTCCAACGGAAATGTATCTTCTACTGATAAAGATTGGGTCACCTAGGGATTTCTGAAAGAAATCTATTCCTCCTCTACTAGGGCTTAGTTTTTACGATATGAAAAAAATTAATAGGACCTATATATACCGTGCTAAATGTATTATATCAAAATGACACATCCCCTTTTCTTTTTATCATGCCTCAAAAAATAAAAACAAAAAACCAATGCCAAATTGACATTGGTTTTGTATTGCACTTAATTAAAGAAAGCTACTCATAAATTCATTAACTAACATGTGTTTTAGATTTCGCATTATCTTTATACACAGCAGTTTTAGTTAATGCACTACAGCGTTTCCTATGTAATTCATTAAGACTGTGTAACTGAGCAGGTGCTAATTTCATAACACTCGCCTCCTTTAAGATTAAGTTACACACTTAATATTCCAGAAGTTCATTTATTTTATGCACTTATTTAAGCAGCTGATTTAAGGTCGTAATTAAACTTTCAATAGTGACATTATCAACTCCTTGGAAGCTACGTAATGCACGTAGAGGTATTTCTTTAACCATCTCTAACTGAGCTTCTTTATCTACATTTTCCTCTCCCATATCTCCGAGTAAATCATAAATAACTGGTCTTAGCTTAGGGTGTGAAATTAACTCATTAAACGTTGTATTCCATGTCACTTTAAATGGTAATTCTATCGTACTTGTCACAGTGATCGTCTCTTCTAATTTAATATCTCTTGAAGACTTAGCAATCAAAATACGATATTGTCCTGTTGGTACATACCAGTCTGAAATTCCCGTATGATAATAAGCAAAATCACGTTTTGTTAAAGTAAATGAAATAGTTTGGGTTTCACCTGGTTGTAAGGCTACTTTTTCAAATTGTCTCAACTCTTTTACTGGGCGAATGGCTGTTTCTGTTAAATCTTGTACATATAATTGAACAACCTCTTTACCAAAGACTTTTCCTGTATTCGTGATATCGACACTTACTATTAATGATTCATCATCACGAATATGATCTTGATTAACCACTAAATGACTGTATTCAAATGTGGTATAGCTGCATCCGTGACCAAATGGAAATAGAACTGGTATTTCCTTTGTATCATAATAGCGATAACCAACAAATACTTTTTCATCATAGTAAATTTTATTATCAACGACTTTATATGAAAGATATGATGGGTTGTCTTCTAAGCGAATTGGGAACGTTTCAGCTAGTTTTCCAGATGGATTCACAACACCAAATAATAAATCCACAGTTGCCTCTCCAACGGCTTGTCCTCCAAGATACATCTCTAAAATCGCAGGCACTTCATCTACCCACGGCATCTCTACTGGCGATCCATTGTGTAAGACGACAACCGTGTTCGGTTGAACGGCTGCCACTTGTTTAATCAACTCATTTTGACAGTTTGGTAACTTCATATGAGTTCGGTCATAAAACTCTGACTCTGATGAATCTGGTAATCCTGCGAAAATAACAGCCACTTCACTCGACTTTGCAAGCTCGATAGCTTCATTTAATAAATCTTCTCTTGTCTCATCAACATCAGTCACAAAACCTTGAGCAAAATGAATATGATCCATTCCCTCTACAGCATCAAGCGCACTACTTACTTTAAAAGCATTAATATGTGAGCTTCCCCCTCCTTGATAACGAGGTTCTTTAGCAAAGGCACCAATAAATGCAATCTTAGTATCAGTCGCTTTAAGTGGTAATACATCATCATTCTTCAATAAGACGGCACTCTCTGTTGCAATATGGCGCGCTAATCGATGATGTTCTTCTTTATCAAAAATGACTGGTTTTCGATTATCCACAAATTCAAAAATCTTACGTAAAATACGTTCAACACTTTTATTTAATACTTCTTCACTTAATGTTCCATCTTTAACAGCTTGCAATAATAATTGATCATTTGTTCCGTTGCTACCCGGCATTTCTAGATCCATTCCTGCTTTTAATCCCTTTACTCGATTATTAACTGCTCCCCAATCACTCATGACATAACCATCAAAGCCCCATTCATTTCTTAAAATATCGGTTAATAAATAATGAGATTCAGATGTAAATTCCCCATTCAAACGATTATATGAGGTCATTACAGTCCAGGGCCTTGCTGATTTTACCGCTCGTTCAAATCCGGGTAAGTAGATTTCCCGTAATGTTCGTTCATCAACCTCTGCACTTGCTGTCATTCGATAACTCTCTTGATTATTACAAGCAAAATGTTTAAGGCTTGTCCCAACATGTTGACTTTGAACACCTGTAATATGAGATGCTGCCATCTCCCCTGTTAAATAAGGATCCTCTGAAAAGTATTCAAAATTTCGTCCACATAAAGGAGAACGCTTAATATTAATCGCCGGTCCTAAAAGAACAGCTACATTTTCTGCCTGACATTCTTCTCCTAAGGCACATCCTAATGTTTTTAATAAATTTCGATCAAATGAACAAGCAGTGGTTGCTCCTGTTGGAAAACAAACCGCTTTAATACTATTGTTGATATCTGAAAAATCTGCTTCGTCCGATTGTTTTCTTAATCCATGTGGTCCATCACTCACCATGACAGTTGGAATACCGAGATGTTCAACTGATTTTAATCGCCAAAAATCTGCTCCTGAGCACATCCCCACTTTCTCTTCAAGCGTCATCTGACTAATGATTGTTTTAATAAATCTCATTCTTAATCTCCCCCCTATTACAAAACATTATATTCAGTAGTTAATTAACTTATTTACACGAATAAAATAAAATTTGCATACACAATTTAACCAACTTTTAACTTTAGAAATGCTATGCTGAATACAACAAATCACTGAAGGGATTTTAATGAAAATGAACAGAAAAAACACAGACTTAAATGAAAGTTTATTAGATTCAAATATGAATAATAAACAAGCAGAATCAACGATTAAAAAAAGCTTTCATGAAGAAAAAAAATGAAATAAATGAGTCAGAAACTAAAAATGGTGCTTAATTTAGTCCAACTAAGAAATTAACTCTAATGGATCCGAATACTAAAATTCTAAATCTGTGATTGAGCTATTTATATTAACTTTTTATCAGGAACCTATTCTAGTATTGAGACCATACTATATTTAAAAATTAATAGACAATATAATTTTCTTTACTATAATCTCAAAAAATGCCATACTTTTAAGTAACAAAACTTAAAGGAGTGAGATGATGCAACGCATTCAGATTAAAGATACAGAACTTTCATTATGCCCTATTGGATTCGGAACAGCTAATGCAGGTGTAGCCTGGGATCATGAAGATGCATTTAAATTGTTAGATCTCTACGTAAGTCTTGGAGGAAATGTTATTGATACGGCAAGAATTTATAATGATTGGGTTGAAGGAGAAATCGGTCGTTCAGAGCGAGTGATTGGAGATTGGATTCAGTATCGAGGTGGACATGACGATTTAGTCATCATTACAAAAGGTGGACACCCAGCTCTTAATACGATGCATGAAAGTCGATTAAGTAAAGAAAACATGAGAGCTGACTTAGAAAAAAGCTTAACTGCTCTTCGCATTGATTGTATTGATATTTACTTCTATCATCGTGATGACTTGAATCGCCCCGTTTCAGAATTGATTGAGACAATGGAAGATTTCGTACGTGAAGGAAAAATTAAATACTATGGATGCTCAAACTGGACAACAGCGCGTATGAAAGAAGCAATGGCTTATTGCAAAGAAAAAGGATATCGTGGATTTGTTGCAAACCAAGCCTTATATAATATTGCATCAAGCCAAATGAAACCCTATCCAGATGAGACCATGGTAACCATGGATGAAGAAATGTTAAAATTCCATCAAGAGTCAAACATACTAGCCATGCCTTATTTTAGTTTATGTAGTGGATTCTTTACGAAATTAGCAGCCGGGGTTGATGTAACAACTAGTCCTTACTATACAGAGGAAAATATAAAATTAGCTGAACACTTACAGGTGTTAACATCGAAATACAAGGCGAGCTTAACACAGGTTATTATGGGACTCTTCTTTGTCCAAGATATGCCGATGTGTGCTTTAGCTGGAGCGAGCCGCGAAGATCAATTGATTGATTTCATGGAAACTCTAAACAAACAATTTAACTCAAAAGATTTTCAATAATTCCTAGAGGGGATGAGAGGATGAGAACCTTTTATATTAAACAAAAGATTTTTACACTAAGAGATCGTTATTATGTTTATGACGGGCACAAACAACCGGTCTATGAGGTAACGGGAAAATTTTTCTCGATTGGGGATGAATTAACGATCAGCGACTTAAATGGAAATCCATTATTTCGTATCAAACAACGCGTCATGTCTTTCTTTGGGGCATATGACGTATATCAAAATGACATTCTTTGTGCGACCATTAAACGCCGTGCAACCTTCTTCAGACCCAAGCTTGATGTTGAAAGTAATTATGGTAAGTTCGAAATTCATGGGGACTTTTGGGATTATGATTTCTCGATCACGAAAGATGGTCATACGATGGGAACTATCGAAAAAGAATGGTTCGCATTCAGTGATAGCTATAAATTAACAGTGGCTCATGGAGAAAATGAGACCTTCTTCATTGCGATGGTCATTGCAATTGACAACTGTCTTCATAACGAGAAAAATAACAACTAATTAAGAATAAGAATAAATAAGATGGATAACATAATAATTGGCTACATGTTTCAATATGCTAAGTAATTCTACTTTTTAGCCTTCTTTCTACTTCCTAAATCCTAAAAAAATCCACGAGTCCTTCAATCGTGGATTTTTATTATGTGACTTATCTTTAGTTAATCCAGTTAGAAAAATCATTAGATGAAATAATTGTAAAATAAAATGGAAAATATTATAATAATAAATGAAGCATACTCATTTAAGAAGGGATGAAAAAGAATGCAAACAATATGCGTAACGTTAAACAATGGGATTAAAATGCCAATCTTGGGATTTGGTACTTTCAAAGTTGAAGATGCTCAACAAACAATTGATGCTGTTAAATGTGCTTTAGAATTAGGATATCGTCATATTGATACGGCTACTATCTATCAAAATGAAGAAGGCGTTGGACAAGCCATTAAAGAAAGTGGTATCCCTCGCGAAGAAATCTTTCTTACAAGTAAAGTTTGGAATAGCGATCAAGGATATGAATCAACATTGAAGGCATTTGAAACATCTTTAAAAAAATTACAAACTGATTACTTAGACTTATACTTAATTCATTGGCCAAAAGCATTAAATCATGAAACATGGCGAGCATTAGAAGAGCTTTACAATCAAGGTCGCATCCGTGCAATTGGAGTTTCAAACTTCAAAGAACATCACTTAGATAACTTATTAGAAGTGGCTACCGTTTTACCGGCGGTCAATCAAGTTGAGTATCATCCTCGTATGATGCAAACTTCTTTAGCAAAATACTGTAAAGAAAGGGGCATCCAACTTGAAGCTTGGGGACCATTAATGCAAGGAAAAGTCTTTGAACTTGATTTATTAAACGATTTAGCACAAAAATATAATAAAACAATAGCTCAAATTGTTTTGCGCTGGGATATCCAAAACGGAATCGTGACCATTCCAAAGTCAGTACATCCTGACCGTATTAAAGGAAATGCTGAAATCTTTGATTTTGAAATCTCACCCGAAGATATGGAGTTAATCAATTCACTAAATAAGGAGGAACGCATTGGTCCAGACCCTGACCATATTACATTCTAATTTTTAGTCTATAATCCAAAAAGATTGCATATAATGTATTGTACTATTTGTACATATCACTATTTTTTAATATAAAATCTCCTTTTTAAAATTTTTACTTTTGGGAATTTCCTTTATCTTTCAAGCCAAGAAGAGTTTTTCTTCTTGGTTTTTTAGTTTCAACATATAGATGTATCATGCAAATTTTTATCATGAAAATTAGATAAAATAACTTACTATTCACACAATATAAGTATGTAGAAGGAAACAAAACTAATAGTGATAAGATATAGGAACCCGACAATACTCTAACTCATTTCTAAAAAATTATTACTTTAATCATGGCTCAACACCAAAATTGGT
>NZ_JAMQUU010000031.1:0-19716 GCF_025594975.1 Turicibacter sp. T129
TTCTGTTTAGTTTTCAAAGAACTTCGTGTCACCTTGTTTTGGCGACTTTATTAGTTTATCATGTCTGTCTCTTTCTGTCAAACACTTTTTAAACTTTTTTCGAAACTTTTTATTTCGTACGTCTCTCATTGACGACTCACTTATAATATCATCATTTATATAAATCGTCAATTGTATTTTAATGAATTTTTTTATAAATTTAAATAATCTATACTTATTATTATATATTTATATTAAAAAGAGGGAATGCTTGATTCCCTCTCCTCTCTTTTATTGTTCTTTAATAAAAGCTAATAATTGTTCAGCAGCTTTACGTGGTCCTGAATGTTCTTGACCTTCAATTGCTAAACGTGTACGTAATTGACCAACTTTGATATTCTTATCAAATAGCTTCTCAAAGTATTTATCAATTAATGGGTCTGTTTGATCTTTTAACTGAACCGGGCCAAATGGGTTAGCAAAGTATGATTCTACTAGTCCTGTTTCTGTTGTTGTTCCTTTAGCTTTACGCGCTCCCCGAACGAATACAGCTTTAGCTTCATCAACATTATTGAAAAATTCGAATTCTTCTCCTCCTTCTTCATAGTTGTTAGCATATAAGAACATATCAATAGGGCGACCCGTTGTAATATCTTTATATGTTGCTACCGGGATAACGATACGAGCATTTGTTTTATCTGGATTCATGAAGATACTACGGTCAATTGTACGATATGCATATCCTGTATCTAAATCATCTAGACGAACAAAGGCTCCAATCTCAGTACCATATGCACGTATTTCTCCTTTTTCTAATGATAAAGTTCCCATATCGTCAAAAATTGTTTTCATTTCTTTGATTTCATCTTCAGCAATCATACGTACGGCTTCTAATGTTTCAGATTTACCTGCTCCACTATCTCCGATTACAACGATATTACTTTGTTTTCCACTTTTTAATGTTAATTCAATCATAGCACCGTGTAGTGGAAGTTTCTTTTCATTAATCATTTTAACATTATATAAGGTTAAGATCATTTTTTTCATATATCCGAAATAGTCGTGGTCTTCGCTATATGAAGCATATCCAATCATAATGTCATTTGCTTTATCTTGATAGAAGACTGCGCGATCTTCTTTATCTTTATTACCATATACATAAATTAAGTCTGGCTTACGATTTTGACATTCTTCTAAGTCTGCTAGTTCGAATAAATTACACATGGTGACACCTTGCGCCATGAAATCACGGTGGAAGTAGACATAAGCTAATGCTGTTCCTACTTTAGCAGGGTAAACGAACCAGTTATTTGGATCTAAGTATAATCCATCTAATGGATTTTCAAAGACTTCTTCGAAGATTCCATCACGTTTTGTACGTTTTGGATAAGTGATAAATGGGGGTGTTAATACGATTGATTCAATAAAAGCAGGATAACGTAATCCCATATATTGCATTGGGATATCCCATTGAATTTCATTTAAAACTAAGCCTGCATTGGCACCTACAATTAACTGGCGATAAACGTTTTGGTGGTGTCCGAATAAACGCTCTTCAATCGTACGGTAAACTTTTAATACTAAGTTTGTAAATGAATTATTTGCTTCAATAAATTTGATTTTCTGAATACCTGTTCCTTCTGCACTGTTATAGATAATACTGTAACGTTCTAATTGACGCCAATAATCATAAAGTGCTTCAATAAATTCAATTAATGTGTCTTTATGTTGTAATAAAACGATGAACGAACGGTTCATCTGCATGATTTCGTCAATTTCTAAAACTAATAATAACTTAAATAACGAAGTTAATTCGCTTGCAATTTGTCCTTCCCCGCATACGTAAGATAATTGCTCATATACTGGTGATTCTTTCTTTTTTAATTTTTTTAAGAATCTTGTTAAAACTCGTTCGAACCCTTGGCTATTTAATAACTCATCTTCTGTATTACAATAGTGTGCAGAAAAGTTGATAACTGCGGTATTACGTTCTAATTCAAATTGTGGCTTCATTACGTTGTCCCCTTTCTTCTTACTTTTTACATTCAGGAAGAACTTCCTTAATGTATTCAATTAGTAAGTCAATCTCCCTTTCTGTGATTTCTCCGATAATTCCAACGCGTAGCATTCTTCCAGCGTAAATTCCCATTCCTCCCGCAACGGTGAAGTCATATCGTTCATCAATTAGTGCTGTTAACTTGCTTCCATCTATATCTTTTGGAACGATAACAGGCACTAATACATTTCCTCGAATGGATTCATCTTCAATAAATAAAGTAAATCCTAACTCTTTAAATTTATCTTCAGCATATTTACGAATGGATTGTTTGTCCTCGATAATTTGAGGTAATCCTTTTGCTAATAGTTGACGCAATGCGGCTTGTAATGCTACAACGATTGAAATAGCTGGTGTAAATGGTTGCTCAGCTTTGTTGTAAAAATAATTCAAATACTTACGATAGTCCCAATAATATTTTGGAATGTTTGAATGTTCTACTGCTTCTTTTGCCTTATTACTTAAAGCAACAAAGCTAAGTCCGGGAGGAAGTAAAAATCCTTTTTGGCTACTAGCGACTGCACAGTCAACTCCCCATTCATCTAAATGAAACTGTTGAACGATCATTCCACTAATACAGTCCGCAATTAAAAGACGATCTGTATTTTTTGTTAAATTTCCTAATTGTTCAAGATTATTCACAACACCTGTTGCAGTTTCATGATAGGTAACAAAGATTCCTTTGATTGCTGGATGTTTTTCTAAAATCTCCTCAACATCTACTACATTATAAGTTTTTCCCCACTCATAACGTAATTCATGAACTTGTAATCCATAAACTTGACAGATTTCAATAAATCTTTCCCCAAACCATCCTGTATTAATGACTAAGACTTCATCATTTGTCGAGAACAAGTTGACGATTGTTGATTCCATCGATCCTGTCCCAGATGATGTTAGGATCAAAACATCATTGTTAGTATCAAAGACAACTTTTAAATCTTCATTAATTTCTTTTAATAGTTGATGATAATCTGCCATTCGATGATGAATTAAGTCTTGTCCTAATACTTGTCTAATTTCTTCAGGCACATTCGTAGGACCAGGTGTAAATAAAATCTTACTCATTTGTGTCACCCACTTCTTTATAAATAACAGTATATATATAAAATACGTCTTTTTCCTTAATTTGTCATTATCTGCTAATGTTTTTTTTAATATATAAAGGGAGATTGCTACTCATCTCCCTTTATGCTATGTTTAGCAACTTGTTACTTTTTTTGCGATGTCAGTTCGATAGAATAGATCATCACAATTAATTTTTTGAATTTCTTTATAAACTTTTTGGCGTGCCTCTTCTAATGTGTTTCCACTTCCAACCACAAACAGAACACGTCCACCATTTAATGTAATCTTTCCATCTACTAGTTTTGTTCCCATATGACAGACATCGACATCTACTAAGTTTTCAAGTCCTTCAATCACAGTTCCTTTGACATATGAACTTGGATATCCTTTTGCTGCTAATACAACTCCTACTGTGGCTTGATCCGACCAAACACATTCGATATCTTTTCCATCAAGTAAAGAGAATATAATATCTGTTAATTCTGTTTCAAGACGAGGTAGTAATACCTCTGTTTCAGGATCTCCAAAACGTGCATTGAATTCAATCACTTTAATTCCATTTGCTGTTTTCATGAGTCCAGCATATAAGATTCCTGTAAATGGGATTCCTTCTTCAATCATTGCTTTGGTCATCGGCTCAATAACAGTTTGAATAGCTTCTTCATAATCAGTATCTAAGATTAATGGGTGTGGACTATGATTTCCCATTCCACCTGTATTGAGACCTTTATCATTATCATATGCTCGTTTATAATCACGTGCAATTGGCATGGCTTTATAAATATCATTTGATACAAAGGCCATTAATGAGAATTCTTCACCATCTAAAAATTCTTCAATGACTACTTTTGAAGAAGCATCTTCAAACTTACGGTCTAAAAGCATTTCTTTTACTGTTTGGTTAGCTTCTTCTAATGTTTGACAAATAACAACACCTTTTCCGGCTGCTAAACCATCTGCTTTGATTACGATTGGCATCGATTGAGTTTCTAAGTATGCTAATGCTTCTTCTACTTGAGTAAACTCGCCATAAGCAGCCGTAGGAATGTTATATTTCGACATCATATATTTAGCGAATGATTTACTACCTTCGATTAAAGCGGCTTCTTTTGTTGGACCAAATACGGGTAAATCTAATTCCTTGAATTTATTAACAACCCCAGCCATTAATGCCATTTCTGGTCCTACGATGGTTAAATCAATTTGATTTTTCTTTGCAAAGTTAGCTAATGCATTTACATCAGTCTCTTCAATAGGAACTAATGTTGCTTCAATCATTCCGTCATTTCCTGGCGCACAAAAAATTTCTGTTACTTTTGAATCACGAGCTAATTTTTTAACGACTGCATGTTCGCGTCCACCGCGTCCAATAACTAAAACTTTCATTTCTTTCTCCTCTATTCCCGCTTCAATTAATGTTTAAAATGACGAACTTTTGTGAAGACCATTGCGATTCCATGTTTATTACATGCATCAATTGAGTCTTGGTCTTTAATTGATCCACCAGGTTGAATAATCGCTTTGATTCCATATTTTGCAGCTAATTCGACTGTATCTGACATTGGGAAGAAGGCATCTGACGCTAGGTAAGCCCCTTGTGCTAATGCTCCAGCTTGTTCTAATGCAATTTTAGCTGATCCAACACGATTCATTTGTCCAGCTCCAACTCCGATTGTCATATCATTTTTAACTAATGTAATGGCATTTGATTTAACATGTTTACAAACTTGGAATCCGAATAATAATTGTTCTAAGTCTTCTTCCGTTGGTTTAACTTCAGTGACACATTCTAAATCTTCTTTTTTCACTTGAACTGTGTCTAACTCTTGAACTAATAATCCACCTTTAACTGAAACTAATTTTTGTCCTGGTTGTAGACGTTGACTCATATCTGTTGTTAATAAGCGAATGTTCTTCTTTTGTTTTAAAACTTCTAACGCTTCTTCTGTGAAGCTTGGTGCAATGACGATTTCTAAAAAGATTTTATGTAATTCTTCAGCTAATGGCTTCGATACTTCACGGTTTAAGGCAACAATTCCACCGAAGATTGATGTTGGATCGGCTTCATAAGCTTTTGCATAAGCTTCTTCAATTGTTGTTCCAAGTCCTACTCCACATGGATTCATATGTTTAACCGCAACGGCTGCAGCTCCTTCAAACTCTTGTAAAATTTCTAAAGCTGCGTTTGCATCTGAGATGTTATTGTAAGATAATTCTTTCCCATGTAATTGCTCACTCGATACAACACTATATGATGGTTGTTGTAATGTTTGATAAAATGCTGCTTTTTGGTGTGGGTTTTCTCCGTAACGTAACGTTTGCTTTAAGTCATAAGTGACTGTTAGTTTTTCTGGAACTTCTACTTCGTTAATTTCATTAAAATAGTTAGCGATCATCGCATCGTATGCTGCTGTATGATTAAAAACTTTTCCAGCTAACATTTGACGTGTTTTTAGAGTTGTATTGCCTTGCTCACGAATTTCAGAAATGATTAAATCGTAATCATTTGCATCGACAACTACTGTGACATCATTAAAGTTTTTCGCTGCTGAACGTAACATTGATGGTCCACCGATATCGATATTTTCGATTTTATCTTCGTGAGTGGCTTCAGGGTTTTGAATGGTTTTAGCAAATGGATATAAATTAACACAAACTAAGTCGATGTATTCGATGTTGTTTTGTGTGACTTGTTCTTGATGATGAGCATCGTCACGTTTAGCTAATAATCCACCATGTACCATTGGGTGTAACGTTTTAACGCGTCCTTCTAAGATTTCTGGAAATCCTGTCACTTCATCAATAGCAATGACGTTCATGCCTGCTTCTTCTAATGTTTTCTTTGTTCCTCCAGTTGAGATAATTTCATATCCTAATTCGACTAAGTTTTGAACGAATGATACTAAGTTTGTCTTGTCTGATACACTAACTAATGCACGTTTCATCTCTCGTACTCCTCCTAAGCTTGTAAAAGTTGCGTAATAACTTGCGGATACAACTCATGTTCTAATGCGTGAATACGCGTTTCAACTTCTTCTCTTGTTTCATTTCCTGTTCGTTTAAAGCATGCTTGATCGATAATATTTCCTGTATCAATCCCTGCGTCAACATAGTGTACAGTCACTCCCATGACTTTTACACCATAATTTAAAGCATCTCCAATTCCATCACGACCTGGAAAAGCAGGTAATAACGCTGGATGGATGTTAATAATTTTACCTTCATAGGCATTGAGTAAGGTTTCCCCGATAATACGCATATAACCAGCTAAGACAATTAAATCTGGTTGAATCAAATTTAATCGTTGGCAGATTTCTTTTTCGAAATCTGCTTTTGTTTCATACTCTTTTGGATTAAAAACGAATGTCGGAATGTGTAGTTTTTCCGCACGTTCTAAACAGTAAGCTCCTGCTTTGTCGCAAACTAGTAATGCCACTTCACATGTTTTTTGATGTAACTTATCAACGATAGTTTGAAAGTTGCTTCCACTTCCTGATGCAAAAACAACTATTTTTTTCATACTAATTGAACTCCTTCACTGTCTGTTACTACACCGATGACGTGTGGTTTTTCTCCAGCTTCTGTTAAACTATTCATTGCTTTTTCCACGTCTTCTGCTGCTACGATGATTGCCATTCCAATTCCCATGTTGAAGATGTTATACATTTCACGCTCATCTAACTTTCCTAATTCTTTTAAATAGTTAAAGATTGGTGGCATTGGATATGAGTCTTTATTGATTTTCACCCCATGACCAGCCGGTAAAGTACGAGGAATATTTTCATCAAATCCTCCACCTGTAATGTGTGCCATTCCATGAACGTCTACCTCTTTTAATAAAGATAAGATTGGTTTAACATAAATTTTTGTTGGAGCTAATACAGCTTCTCCAACTGTCATTCCTAATGATTCTTCGTATGTGTTTAAATCGATGTTGTTATCTTTGAATAAGATTTTACGGACTAGTGAGTATCCATTTGAGTGAATTCCGCTCGATAATAATCCGATGATGACATCACCTGCTTTTACTTTTTCACCTGTGATTAATTGATCTTTTTCAACAACTCCAACAGCAAATCCTGCTAAATCATAGTGGTCTAAGTCATACATATCTGGCATTTCAGCAGTTTCTCCACCTATTAAGGCAGCACCTGCTTGTTCACATCCGTCTGCCACTCCTTTAACAATAGCTTCAATTTTTGCAGGCTCATTTTTTCCAACTGCTACATAATCAAGGAAGTATAATGGTTCTGCCCCTTGTACAACGATGTCGTTAACACACATAGCTACGCAGTCAATTCCAATCGTGTCATGAACATCAGCTTTAATAGCAACCATTAATTTTGTTCCAACACCATCTGTTCCTGAAACTAATAAGGGTTGTTTATAGTTTAGGGACGATAAGTCAAACATGGCTCCAAAAGCTCCAATTCCAGAGAATACCCCTTTGCGATGTGTTTTTGCTACGTGTTTTTTAATACGGTTAACCGATTCGTAGCCTGCTTCTAAGCTAACCCCAGATTGTTCATATGCTTTACTCATTTCTCTTCCACCTCTTATTTAACTTCTTTGTTTGCACATTTTACATCTTCATATAAATAGGTTGGGTAATCGCCGTTAAAACAAGCGACGCATTGTCCGCAGTTTTTTCCGAGTTTTGGACTGCGTCCCACTCCTTTTGTTAATCCATCAACTGAGATGAAAGCAAGCGAATCGGCACCAATCACTTCACAAATTTGCTCTGTTGTATGGGTTGCCGCAATGAGTTCATCATATGTTGAGAAATCAACTCCATAAAAACATGGGAATTTAATTTCAGGTGAAGCGATGCGTACATGGACTTCCTTAGCTCCTGCCTCACGCAACATGTCAACCATTCTACGAGACGTTGTTCCACGAACGATTGAGTCATCAATTAAGACCACGCGCTTGTCTTTAACAATTGAGCGAACAGCTGATAATTTCATCTTCACACCTTGTTCACGAAGTGCTTGTGAAGGTTGAATGAATGTACGACCGATATATTTATTTTTTACCATTCCGATTTCGAATGGGATGTTTGCCTCTTCGGCATATCCAATAGCCGCGCTTAATCCTGAATCAGGAACACCTACTACGATATCGGCTTCAATCGGTGCTTCTTGTGCTAAAATACGACCACAATTTTTACGAGCTTGATGAACGTTAATTCCTTCGACGTCACTGTCAGGGCGTGCAAAGTAAACGTACTCCATACTACACATGCTTTGATCACATGTTGTTGCATATCGTTCTGATGTTATTCCCTCTAAATCGATACGAATAACTTCTCCTGGTTTGACGTCACGAATATACTCTGCCCCGATGACATCAAAAGCACAAGTTTCAGAGGCAACAACGATTCCATTGTCCCCAATGCGTCCAAGTGATAGTGGACGTAAACCAAATTTATCTAAAGCAATGTACATTTCGTTTTCTTTTAATAATAAGAAGGCAAAAGCTCCTTCGATATAAAGTAATGATTCTTTTAAAGCAGTTAGCATGTCTCCACGTTGACGCTTTAATAAGTGAGCTAAAATTTCTGAATCTGATGTTGTTTGAAAGATACTTCCTTCACTTTCTAAATACACTTTTAATTGATTGGCATTAACTAAGTTTCCATTATGACATAATCCAAGTGGACCAGATTGAGAACGGAATAAGAAGGGCTGTACATTCATGATTCCTCCTCCACCAGCTGTTGAATAACGAACGTGACCAATTGAATGGATTCCTTTTAAACGATCGATATCTTGTTGGGTAAAGACGTTACGAACAAGTCCTTCTCCTTTATGCTGATGAAGCATTTTTCCATCACTTGTGACAATTCCTGCTCCTTCTTGACCGCGATGTTGAAGGGCATGAAGACCGTAATAAGTTAATTCAGCTGCATTTTCATGGTTAAATACTCCGAACACACCGCATTCTTCATTCATCTTATTTTCAAAAAATAAATCTAATTCTGACATATTCCCCACCTTAGCGACTTACGCGATTTAAAATTTCAATATAAGCTTCTTCTACATTTCCAAGGTCACGACGGAAACGATCTTTGTCTAATTTTTCGTTTGTTTCTTTGTCCCATAAACGGCATGTATCTGGTGAAATTTCATCTGCTAATACGATTGTCCCGTCTTCTGTACGTCCGAATTCAATTTTAAAGTCGATTAAACGGATTCCTTGTGCATCGAAGAATTCAATTAAGGCTTGGTTGATTTCTAATGTCATTTCTTTGATTGTTGCTAATTCTTCATATGTCGCTAATCCTAATGCTACGGCATGATCGTCATTGATTAACGGATCTCCATATGCATCATTTTTGTAGCATAATTCGTATACCACATTGCTTGGAATTGTTCCCTCTTCGATTCCTAAGCGTTTTGCCATGCTTCCTGCGATGATGTTACGGACGATAACTTCTAATGGTACGATTTCAACTTTGTGACATAATTGATCACGGTCATTTAATTTTTCGATGAAGTGAGTTTTAACTCCACGTTTTTCTAACATTTCGAAAATGATAGTTGTAATCGCGTTATTTAAAATTCCTTTGTTAGTAATACTTGTTTTTTTTACCCCATTGAATGCTGTTGCATCATCTTTATAGTGGATGATTACTTTTGCTACATCATCTGTTTTGAAAATTTGTTTTGCTTTTCCTTCGTATAACATTACTCGCTCTTGATTCATAGCTATGCCCTCCATTTTATCTCTATATAATATAGAAAGTAATTTTAGACAAACGCTCCGAGCTTTTGCGAGGAGCTAGTTTGTCTTATCCTGTGGGTTGAATAAACTCTCCGAACCTCTGTGAGGAGTTAGGATTGTTTATTCTCAAGGTTCCTTTCTTCTCTCATCCTAATTACTTGTTTTTTTACTCAATCTAGTTTCAAATAGCAGCTTGGCTATAAAGTTACAAACTATCTAACGACTCTCTATGTGTCACTGCCAGTTTTCATAACTTTTACGCGAAGCTAACCGCTTGATCTAACCTTTTATATTATTTAAAGTATTTAACTCCACTTTGGAAGATTAATTGATCGTAGTCACCTGGTACGTTTTTAAAGATTTGTTCACCCATACGTTCAGAGTGTCCCATTTTACCAAGAATGCGTCCATCTGGACTTGTGATACCTTCTACGGCTGCAATTGATCCGTTTGGATTATAGATTCCATTCATTGTTGGTTTTCCGTCTAGGTCAACATATTGTGTCGCAATTTGACCATTTTCGATTAATTGTTTGATCATAGCATCGTTAGCAACGAATTTCCCTTCTCCATGTGAGATGGCTACGTTGTGGATATCTCCAACATTTGCTCCTGATAACCAAGGTGATTTATTTGAAGCAATTCGTGTACGAATAATTTTAGACATATGACGGTTAATATCATTTTTCGTTAATGTTGGTGAATCTTCTGTCACCATTCCAAATTTTCCATATGGTAATAACCCTGATTTGATTAAGGCTTGGAATCCGTTACAAATCCCTAAAATTAATCCATCACGCTCTAATAATCCTTCAATACTTTCACGGATTTGTTCATTCATTAATACTGATGTAATGAATTTTCCTGATCCATCTGGCTCATCTCCGGCGCTGAATCCTCCTGATAACATTAAAATTTGTGATTCATTGATATGTTTAACCATACGTTCGATTGACGCTTCGATATCTTGATGGTTTTGGTTACAGAATACATCAATCATTGATTTAGCTCCTGCTTGTTCGAAAGCACGTGCAGTATCATACTCACAGTTTGTTCCCGGGAAGACTGGTAAGAAGACTTGTGGTGTTGCACCTAACGATGACGTTGTGATGATTGTATTTTCATAATTCACTGTTGGAACTTTTGCTTCTTCAGCTACAGATGCGACTGGATATAAGTTTTCAAATGTTCCTTGCCATGCAGCTAAGCTCTCCTCAATTGTAATGACTTCTTGGTTGATTACGATTAACGGATCAGTTGTTGTTTTTCCTAATAAGTGTGCCTGATCGAATAATAATGGACGATCCGATTCAACAATGATTGAACCTAATTCTAAGTTAAATAAATCATATCCTGTTTTAATATTTGCTCCAATTTTATTACCAAATGACATTTTAGCAATCGCTTCAGCAATCCCACCTTGTTTAATTGTGAAGGCAGATTTGATATGCCCAATTGTAACCATGTCATAGATAAAGTTAAAGTTTTCTTTTAATTGTTCGATATTTGGCATTAAATCTTTTGTTGGTTCATGTTTAATTAAGTAGATATAATGTTCTGGGGCTTTAAATTCTGGTGATAAAATTTTATTTGCTTTTTCAACTTGTACTGCGAATGAGATTAATGTTGGTGGAACGTGTAAATCTTCAAATGAACCACTCATACTATCTTTCCCACCAATTGCTGGTAAGCCAAATCCTTTTTGAACGTAAATTGATCCTAATAAAGCTGCAAATGGTTGTCCCCAGTTCTTAGGATCTTGACCTAAACGACGGAAATATTCTTGGAATGAGAAACGAATTCCTTGCCATTTACCACCTAATGCCACGATTTTAGCCATTGATTCAACGACAGCATAAGCTGATCCGTGGAATGGTGACCATGATGTAATCTCAGGATTATATCCGTAAGTTAACATACTGACAGTGTTTGTCACTCCATGACGAAGTGGAATTTTATGAACTGAACCTTCTGTTTCAGTTAATTGATATTTCCCACCGTAAGGCATTAAAACAGTTGTTCCTCCGATAGTCGAATCGAACATTTCAACCATTCCTTGTTGTGAGGCAACGTTTGGTTGTTTTAAGTTATTTAAGAATTTTTCTTTAATTGATTTTCCTTCTACTTTACTTACAAATGGATTATCTTCTAAATCAGTTGGTACGATAATATTAGTTGATTGACGTGCTCCATTTGTATCTAAGAAGTCACGTGATAAGTTAACGATGGCGCGTCCGTTCCAGTTCATCACTAAACGGTTAGTATCTGTCACTTCTGCTACGATTGTTGCTTCTAAATTTTCTTTATTCGCGAACTCAATTAATGCATTCACATCTTCTTTAGCTACTAAGACCGCCATACGTTCTTGCGATTCTGATACGGCAAGTTCTGTTCCATTTAATCCGCTATACTTGACAGGAACAGCATTTAAGTCAATATTTAATCCATCTGCTAACTCACCGATGGCAACACAAACCCCACCTGCTCCAAAGTCGTTACATTTTTTGATTAAACGAGTCACTTCACCGTTACGGAATAAGCGTTGGATTTTACGCTCAGTTGGTGCATTTCCTTTTTGAACTTCTGATGAAGCGGTTTGAATTGATGTTTCAGTGTGGGCTTTTGATGATCCAGTTGCACCACCGATTCCATCACGTCCTGTACGTCCACCTAATAAAACAATAATATCCCCTGCTTCAGGCTTTTCACGACGAACGTCACTTGCTTTAACAGCTCCGACAACTGCTCCAACCTCCATATGTTTTGCTTTATATCCTTCATGATAAATTTCACGAACGAATGTTGTTGGTAAACCAATTTGATTTCCATATGAACTATTTCCATCAGCTGAACGTTTAGAAATAATTTTTTGTGGAAGCTTTCCTTCCATTGTTTCTTCTACTGTTTCTAAAACATTTGCTCCACCGCTGATACGCATCGCTTGGTAAACATAAGAGCGTCCTGATAGTGGGTCACGAATAGCTCCTCCGATACATGTTGAGGCTCCACCAAATGGTTCAATTTCTGTTGGATGGTTATGTGTTTCATTTTTGAACATTAATAACCATGGTTCAGTTTCTCCATCAACATCAACATCGATATAGATGCTGCACGCATTGATTTCATCTGAAACTTCTAAATCATTTAATGATCCTAATTTGCGTTGTTCTTTCATTGCAATTGTTGCCATGTCCATTAAAGTCATTGGCTTACGATTATGATGCACACGCTCACGCATCATGCAGTACTCTTCAAATGTTTGTTGTAAAATATCATGGAAACGTCCACTTTCAAATGTCACATTTTCAATTAATGTTTCGAATGTTGTATGACGACAGTGGTCTGACCAGTAAGTATCAAGCACTTTTAACTCCGTTTCTGTTGGATTACGGCGTTCTTCTTTGCGGAAGTAGGCTTGAATCATTTTAATATCATCAAGTGTCATTGCCATTCCGTGTTCATGTAAGAAATTATTTAATAATTCATCACTATAATCGATAAACCCTTCATAAGTTGGAACATCTTCAATTTCTACATTTTCATCGAAAGATAGTGGTGCTTGTAAATCTTTTTCACGCATTTCAATCGGGTTAATGTAGTATTGTTTAATTTTTTCGATTTCTACTTCTGATGCGATTCCATCTAAAATAATCACTTTACCACTCTTAACACGAACTTCGTCATTTCCTGTTAAAAGTTGAATACATTGAATTGCAGAGTCGGCACGTTGATCATATTGACCTGGTAAAAACTCAACAGCAAAATACGTTTTACCTTCTAAGTCTAACGACATGCTAACGATGTCTGTTACTGTTTCTGATAAAACATTTTGCTTTGCTGTCTCAATCTCTTGCCCGTTAACGTTAAAGACATCATAAACGTTAATCGTACGCACATTTGTTAATGATAAATGTAAGTTCTCATTTAAATCATGACATAAGCTTTTCGCTTCTGTGGCATACATCTCCTTCTTTTCTACAAAAACACGATACTGACTCATTTCTCATCCTCATCCTTTACTTTGGAAAATTAATTAAAAACTGATTAACTGTTTCTTCTAACTTTGTTTCAAAATCGTTCATGAATGTTAAATGCCCAACTTTTCGATTGGCTCGCATCTCCTCTTTCCCATAAAGGTGAAGCTTTGCATCTGAAAATTCAGGTTTTGTCCACATATTTAACGTATATTCGACATGTTGACCAAGTAAATTCACCATGATTGCTGGCTGAATTAAGGTTGGCTTGATGAGCGGTAACCCACAAACTGCGCGAATATGTTGTTCAAATTGTGATACATTGCATGCATCGATGGTGTAATGTCCTGAGTTATGTGGTCGTGGTGCTAGTTCGTTGATGATAATGTCATCTTCGACAACAAACATTTCAATAGCTAATGTTCCGACAAAATCTAATTTTTCAATTAATGTTGCTGCAACTTCTTCTGCTTTTTTTGCTAAATTAGCATCAATTCTTGCAGGAACGATACTTAAATGAAGAATCTGATTTTGATGAATGTTTTCAACAACTGGGAACGTTTCAACCTGATCGTTTGTCCCTCGAGTGACGATGACTGAGATTTCTTTTGTAAATGGTACAAATCCTTCTAAAATACAGTTTTGGTTTTCTACAACAGAATGAACATTTTCTAAATCAGAATCTGATTTTAATGTCCATTGGCCTTTTCCGTCATACCCACCACTTACTGTTTTTAAGATACTAGGATATCCAATCTTTTTAATAGCATTTTTTAAGTCATTAAAGTTATCTACTTTTTCAAATGGTGCTGTTTTAAAACCACAGTTATTAATTGATGTTTTTTCAATGTAGCGATGTTGTGTAATTGCAAGTGGTCGATATCCTTGTGGAATATAACCAGCTGATGCTAATTTTTCCACGACATGACTATCGATATTTTCAAATTCGTAAGTGACAACGTCGCTTACGGCTAATAATTGTGTTAAAGCTTCTTCACTGTCATAAGGTGCATTAATTTCTAGGTCCGCTACTTGTGCAAGTGGTCCCAAAGCAGCAGGCTCTAATACTGCTACTTTGTATCCCATTTGCTTTGCTGATATGGCCATCATGCGTCCAAGCTGACCGCCACCAATGATTCCGATTGTTGAAGGAGGTAAGATAAGATTAGTCATTAAGATCACTATCCTTTAACACGGTATCTGTCATCATTTGTCGGTACTCATCAAGTTTTGTTGCTATGCTATCGTAAGATGTACTTAACATGGAAGCGGCAAGTAATCCTGCGTTTTTAGCCCCTGCTTTTCCGATAGCAACTGTTGCAACTGGAATTCCTCCTGGCATTTGAACGATTGACAAAAGTGAATCCATTCCATTTAATGCTCTGGATTGAACTGGAACACCAATGACTGGAAGGGTTGTTTTTGCTGCAACCATTCCAGGTAAATGAGCGGCCCCACCAGCTCCAGCAACGATAACCTTAATTCCTCGCTCACGAGCAAGTTCAGCATATTCGAACATTTTATCTGGTGTCCGATGTGCTGACACCACATTTGCTTCATATGAGATTTGCAACTCATCTAAAATTGCCATTGTTTCTTGCATCGTTTCTAAGTCAGATTTACTTCCCATGATGATTCCGACTAATGGTTTTTCTGAGATTTCATAAATTCTCTCCACGATCGTGTCCTCCCCTATATTTATCTTTTCTATCCTTATAATATATAAAACTAAGGTGACAATTAAGCACACGTAACCCTAAAGGGGAACTAACGACTATGCAAAATTAAATTTTACAAGTCACCGTAAAAGTCAAAATTCGTTGTCATTGATACTACTTTTGTATCAGAGTACAATGAAGAGACTTTATAGAGCGATTGTCACTCAAAGCTAGATTGTGTAAAAGACTAAAGGCGAAGTTTTTAGAATAATCCTACACATTCACCTTCTGGTGTTACATCCATTTTTAATGCAGCTGGTTGTTTTGGAAGTCCTGGCATTGTTAAAACATTTCCTGTTAAGCAAACGATAAACCCTGCTCCAGCTGAGATACGGATTTCACGAATAGTGATATCAAAATCTGTTGGACGGCCTAATACTTTTGGATCATCACTTAAAGATACTGGCGTTTTTGCCATACATACTAAGAAGTCTTCATATCCTAATTCTTTAATTGTTTCAAGTTGAGCTTGTGCTTGTTCTGTATAAATAACATCACGCGCCCCGTATACTTTTTGAGCAATTGTTAAGATTTTATCTTCTAATTTATCTTCACGGTTATATAAATGACCGAATGTTTGATTATTGTTTTCAATTAATTCAATCACGCGGTTCGCTAATTCTTTTGCTCCTGCTCCACCGTTTAACCAAACATTTGCGATTTCACATGGATGATTGTTATCTTCACACCATGTTTTTAAGAAATTAAGTTCTGCTTCTGTATCATGTGTGAATTGGTTAATTGCCACGACGTAAGGTAAATTAAATTGTTGAATTGAATCAATGTGTTTCGCTAAGTTTTCAACACCTTTTGCTAATGCTTCAACGTTCTCTTCTTTTAAGTTATCGTACTCAACTCCACCATGCATTTTTAACGCGCGGATTGTTGCAACAATAACAACACAATCAGGTGTTAAATTTCCTTCACGACATTTAATATTTAAGAATTTCTCTGCTCCTAAATCTGCTCCAAATCCTGCTTCAGTCACCACATATTCTCCAAGTTTTAAGGCTGTTTTTGTTGCAATGATTGAGTTACATCCATGAGCAATATTCGCAAATGGGCCACCATGTACGATAGCTGGTGTATGTTCACATGTTTGAACTAAGTTTGGTTTAAGTGCATCTTTTAATAGCATCGTGATTGCACCTTGGATTTTTAAGTCTTTAACAAAGACCGGTTGATCCTCAGGTGTGTATGCCACGATAATGTTTCCGATACGTTGTTTTAAGTCTTCAAGGCTTGTTGCTAAGCAAAGAATTGCCATGATTTCAGAAGCAACTGTAATGTTGAATCCATCTTTACGTTCGATTCCATTAACATGCGAACCTTGTCCAATCGTAATGTCGCGTAAGGTACGATCATTTAAATCTAAACAACGTTTGAAGACGATTTTTGTTGGATCAACGTTACATTCATTTCCTTGGTAGATGTGATTATCAAGTAAGGCACAGATCGCATTGTTCGCTGTTGTGATTGCATGAATATCTCCTGTGAAATGTAAGTTTAAATCCTCCATTGGTAGAACTTGTGAGTACCCTCCACCAGCTGCTCCACCTTTAAGTCCCATAACTGGGCCAAGTGACGGTTCGCGTAAAGCAATAACCGATTGTTTTCCAACGTGGTAGAAACCTTGTCCTAACCCAACTGTCATCGTTGTTTTTCCTTCACCTGCTTTAGTTGGACTAATTGCCGTAACTAAGATCAACTTTCCATTTTCTTTTTCACTGTTCATGACACTTAAGTCAATTTTTGCTTTATATTTACCGTAGCACTCAATCTCATCTGAGATATTTAATTGCTCTGCAATTTCAGTAATTGGTTTTAATTCAATTTCTTTAGCAATTTGTAAATCATTTTTCATTAAGATCGCTCCTTTTTTATATCCTCATTGATTCTCTACTAAGTATTCTGTTTAGATTGATTACTCGGGATACACTATACCATGATATAACGTTTGAAGCATAAATAAAAGGCACCTTTAGAACAGTGACTAAAGGTGCTAATAACATTCTGTAAAGTTATGGAAGTGCTTTTTGTTAAATTGAGTCGAATTTTGTACTTTTTATCTCATTTTAACGGTTAATATACCCCATTGTACTTAACTGATCTTATTTGTGCAACCTTCATAGTCCCTATATTTACGGCAAGGGGTAGAAACTTTCGAACCTTATTATCGATGATATATGAATGTTGTGATTTTCATTTGACTTGTTTCATTTGTGAAAAAACTTGTAAAAAAAAACATATGCGCTAGTAAAAACACTTAACTCATACGTTTAACTTTTTTATCACAAATATGAAATTGTAGGCATAAAAATGTCGCAAATTGCTTCTTCTCTTGTTGAATATCCATGCGCTTCATTTTGATGTCCTCCTACAAAATTAACCATTTAATTTCAAAATATTTACAATTGAATTATAAACTAACCAAATCCAAATATCAACAACATTTGTAAATTTTGGATAAATTTAATTTAAAATATAAACTATATTCTTATTTATGAAAATTGAATTTAAAATATAACATTGTTATTTTATTTTTTGAGGAATCTTAAATATTGTCGTATTTTTTGGTGTTGCAACCTTTTATGAGTTATGCTATCATGTTTACAACTAAAAACGGGCTAATTCATATTCCCTCTTGAATCATATGCCCTTTAAGGACAGAAAATAACTATAATTATAACAAAGGAGGACACGCCATGAACTTATTAAACGGTAAAGTGGTTTCTACAGGATTAACATTTGATGATGTTTTATTAATCCCTCAACGTAGTGAAGTATTACCAAAGGATGTATGCTTAAAAACAAAATTAACACGTGGAATCGAATTAAATATTCCAATCATTTCATCTGCAATGGACACAGTAACTGAATCACGCTTAGCTATTGCGCTTGCTCATCAAGGTGGAGTTGGATTTATTCATAAAAATATGTCAATTGAGGAACAAGCTGAAGAAGTTCGTCGTGTTAAATTATATCAAAATGGTATGATTTCAGATCCTGTTACATTATCAGGAGATATCACTATTGCGGAAGCAAACGATAAATGCAAACACTATAAAGTATCTGGATTCCCAGTTGTTGATGAAAATGGTGTGTTAACTGGAATTATCACTAACCGTGATATGAAATACCGCGTTGATCAAAGTGTAAAAGTTTGTGATGTTATGACTGGACGCGATAAGTTAATCACTGCTCCTGTAGGAATCACATTAGATGAAGCAAAAGAAATCTTAATGCAACACCGTATTGAAAAACTTCCTATCATCAATGAAGAAGGTGTATTATGCGGATTAATTACAATCAAAGATATTGATAAAACAATGTCATATCCAAATAGTTGTAAAGATACTCAAGGGCGTTTACGTTGTGGAGCTGCCGTTGGAATTGGTGCAGATACACTAGCTCGCGTGACTGCTTTAGTTGAAGCAGGTGTTGACGTCATCACAGTTGACTCAGCTCACGGGCACTCTTTAGGTGTTATTAATACAGTTCGTCAGATTAAGGAAACATTCCCAGAATTACAAGTTATCGGTGGAAACATTGTTACTCCAGAAGCAGCAAAAGATTTAATCGATGCTGGAGCTGATGCAGTTAAAGTTGGTATCGGACCAGGTTCTATCTGTACAACTCGTGTTGTTGCTGGTGTAGGTGTTCCTCAAATTACAGCGGTTAATGATGTCTATGAATACTGTAAAACAGTTGGTGTTCCAGTTATTGCTGACGGTGGATTAAAATTAAGTGGAGACTTTGTTAAAGCAATTGCTGCTGGGGCTGATTGCGCAATGTTCGGTGGTTTATTCGCTGGATGTGAAGAAGCTCCAGGTGAAGAAATTTTATTTAATGGACGCCGTTACAAAACTTACGTTGGAATGGGATCTTTAGCTGCAATGAAACGTGGTTCAAGTGATCGTTACTTCCAAGGAAAACAACAAGAAGCTAAAAAATTAGTTCCTGAAGGAATTGAAGCCCGCGTCCCTTACAAAGGAAAATTAGAAGATGTAATCTATCAATTATGTGGCGGTTTACGTGCCGGAATGGGTTACTGTGGAACAGCTACAATTGAAGACTTAAAAACAAACGGTAAATTTGTACGTATTACAAATGCAGGTCTTCGTGAATCTCATCCACATGATGTTGAAATCACTCAAGAAGCTCCAAACTACCAAAAATAATCGAGTAGGAGATA